>JBBSDR010000246.1:0-7764 GCA_038240465.1 Gemmatales bacterium | reverse complement strand
CGGGCAGGCGAGGGGCCAAAGCCACCAACAGGGAGGCACGTCGCCACGCCTCCTTGATGCCGCACGAGGCCTGAAACGCTTCGCTCAGCAGATCCACGGGTAGGTGAGGAACCAAAGCTACTAACGCATCGGATCGTGCTCTATCGTAGTCAATAGCGCACGCGGCCTTAAAGGCTTCGCCCAGCAGATCAATTGGCAGGTGAGGCGCCAATGCCACCAACACGGTGGAACGCAGCTCTAAGTCCTTAATGGCGGAGGCGGCGCGCAAGGCTTCCCCGAGCAGATCAACGGGCAGGCGAGGGGCCAAAGCCATTAACGCATCGAAACGAACCCGAGAGTCCGCAATGGCGCACGCGGCCTGAAAGGCTTCGCCCACGACCGCGTTCTGCTGGTATTGCGGCGCGTATTGGCTCAAAACCGTAAACGCTTCTGGTTGACCTTGCGGGTCGCAAATTGCGCGGACCACCTGCAAGGCCACCTCAATCACCACCTTCTCCCTTGTACCATCAGTTGGTGTAGTTTCTCCTTCTTGGATGCTCGCAGTTCTTGGGAGAGATTGTGTCAGATTCGTTGAGGATTTGTGACCTCCATCCATCGAGAAGATCATTTTCCGTGCGAGTTCGTCGCTTAGTCTGAACATATGCTTCAACCTCTATCACAATACTAGCTAGTGTACGGAGGTGCATACAACCAGTCTGAGTAAATGAATTGTACTCTGGAGAAGTGGAACCTTCAAGCCCGCGTCGTTCTCCCCAAACAGGCGGTCCCGGCGCTGGCGTCCGTCAGGGCGTTCTCGGCCAACGTGGAAATGGCGTCGAGCCGGGCGATCAAGGCATGTTCACGTGTGGTCATGGCTGGTCCCTCATGGGCGAGCTATGCGTGTGGTGAGGCTGTCGGGTTTGAACGAGATGGGGCCGTCCGTGGCCCCGTGGTGCGTCCCTTCGTGTCAGGCCGCCTGTTCGTGTGGAGTCTCCGCAGCCGCGTCGTCGTCATCCGTCTCCGGCGTCGTGACCACTCCCGGCAGCACCAGCCCACACGCGGTATCGAGCAGGCCATGCAGCGCCTGAGTCCGGCGCGGCAGGGCATCGAGGTTGCCCTTCAAGGCTTCCGTGAAGGCCGAGAACAGCCGATAGCCGGTCTTGCCGAAGGTTCTGAATTTCTCGTGCAGGGGTTCGCGCCACTCGCGCAGCACGTCCGCACTGCGGTCACTGGCAGCACGCGGGCATCGAGGGCGACAACGAAAAGGGGGCAACCCCCGATCCAAATTGGCCGGTGGTCATCCCCACGAGAAGCGTATTTGTCACTGCGAGGACCGAGCGCCGTTCGAGCGGTACGCACTCCACGCTGGCAGGATACAACGACCTACCCGCCGACCTGGCGACTCCAGCGAACCCGGAAGAAAACGGCCCGGGCAAGGTCTGACTGAAAAAGCAACTCGTAAACCGATCCTCTCGACGACATATCCTGGTTTGCTGAGGAACAGTATACTGATACAGAGCGCGCTCAGGAGAGGAGACCAGACATGGCAACCTCAACAAACTCAGAGGCCGGCGACGGTCTCTGCGAACAGTCAAAACCGCCCTTCCTCCGCCGGGTTCGCATTCGCGGGTACAAGAGTATCGCCTTCTGCGATGTGACCCTGGTGCCGCTCACGATCCTCGTTGGCCGCAACGCTTCGGGCAAGAGCAACTTCCTCGACGCCCTGGCGTTCCTGAGCGACGTGGTGGTCAAGGGCGTTCACGAAGCGGTCAAGCTGCACGGGGGCCGCGATGCGGTCCTCTGCCAGTTGACCAATTCGTCCTTCATTTCCCTGGAGATTGAGGCCGGCTATCAGCCACAGGGCGAGGCTGAGCCGTGGGCCGGGATCTTCACGGTCGAGATCGCGCTGCCCGCCAGGGGTAACCGCGCATCGTCCGCGAGCTGGTCCGTCTGGATAACGCGAAGGGGATCCGTTGGACCGGCTACACGGTCGAAGGCGGTCGCGTCACCTGGAACGGGGATTCGTATGTCCATCCCGTCAACGAGTGGCTGAATCAGGACAAAGTGCTGCTTGGGATGTATGGGCAAACCCCGTTTCTGGAGCTGCTTGAAGGCATCGAATCGATCGAGACGTACAACTTCAACCCCGAGGCGATCCGTTTGCCGCAGAAGCCGTCGCCCGGCAGTTTCCTTGAACGCGATGGCAGCAACCTCGGCAGCGTCATCGAAACGACCCGGGAAATCACGGAATGGGCGGTCGAGCGGGCGGGGCGCTACCTCCTTGCGATCACGAAGACGGCCGAGTTCACCAGTGTCGTTCGGGCGGCTACGAAACACTTCGCAAAGAAAGGGGCTCAAACCCCGATCCAAATTGGATACGCTCTATGGTTCGGGGTTTGCCCCTTTTTTTTTCCTCATCACTCCAAGTCCCGCCCAGTTTGCGTTGCCGCTTCAAGCGAATGAGCGGTGGCGCGATGCACAAGCGCGAATCAGATCACTTCGACCGCAATGGCGGTGAACCGTGCCAGTTGGGTGTCGTTGGTGAAAAACACATCGCAGGCGGATTCAACAGCAGCAGCGAGATGAAGCGCATCGGGGGTTTTGAAATTGTGCTGCGCACGAATCTCAGCAGCGCGCTGAAAGACGTTTCGAGTGAACGTCACCATCTCGGTCACGCGCGCCGAAAAAAAGTCGTCGAAATCCTGCAGGAGTGCCGGGTCGGCGTTGCGAAGTGGATGAATAATACATTCGAGCCTCGTCAGGTCGCTGGCAACAAGGACGACGCCAGACGTACCCAACCGCGCATCGACAGCGGTGGCAAAGGGCATCACTTGCTCCACCGTGTAGATGACCGGCGCCGAGTCAAGGTAGAGACGCATGCTCAGTCGTCCCAGCTATTTCGCTCAGCCGACAGGAAGGTATCGACTTCCTCGCGGGTGCGCGGAACATGCCCTCGCCGCCGCTGTCGCTCGCGCATCTCGTCCATGAACCTTGCGTGGTCGCTGGCCTCTGACCGCTCCAACACTTCGACGACGACTCGCACACGCCCGCCCTTCAGCGGCAGAGCCTCGTCCAGGGCAAGCGTGTGGTCGTCGGTCAGCGTTCCGGTCACAATGTAAGCCTGCTGCATGGGCAGCCCCTTCTCAGGCATAAACCCGATAATCGAGGTCCGGGAACAGATTGTGCCGGCGTTCGATCTCGGACAGCCACGACTCGTCGATCGAATCGTGCTTGATCTGCTCGTAGAGGTGATTGAAGTTCAGTACATGGACCTTGGTCCGCGCGTGGGCGTATTCGACCATGGTGCCGGTCTTCATGATGAAGGCCCAGTCGCTCGACTGCACCAGCAGCAGCTCTCGCGCGGCCTGGTTGAGAGCGCGGCGCTTCAGCGGCGCCACGTCCGGGTTGGCGCGGGCCAGCTCGACCATGCGCTCGGCCCCTTCGTGCAGGTGGCGATAGATCCAGTCGTTGGAGTCCTCGCACCAGACCTCGGCGTAGCCCTTGTAGCCCCAGCTCGACATCACCGGCTGGGCGACCTGCAGGTTGGGATAGCGGTCGAGGTACTCCGGCACGGTGATCATCTTGACGGTCTGCTGATCGAAGTGCATCTTCCGCAGCAGGAAGTTGATCCAGTCCGGCCCCTCGAACCACCAGTGGCCGAACAGTTCCGCGTCATACGGCGCGATGATGAGGGACGGTCTGCCATCCATCGAGCCAGCCAGCCATTCGACCTGCTTCTCGCGATTGAACATGAAGTTGCCGGCATGCTCGGCCGCCTTGTCGCGAGCTGCCTGCGGATTGTAGGGGTCCTTCTGATCGGTTCGCCCAGTGATGCTGTAGTACTTCATGCCGAGGAAACTGCGGATGCCGTTCTCGTGCAGGTGCGGCTTCAGGTACTCGTAGTCCAGATCGAAGCCGACGTCGCGATAGAAGTCGCGATAGATGCCGTCACCGGGATACCCCTCGACGGCCGACCAGACCTGCTTCGACGATTCGGTATCGCGTCCCAGCGCCGCCACCCGGCTCTTCGGACAGATGATCGGCGCATAGACGCCGTAGCGTGGCCGGGGATGCGCGAACAGGATGCCGTGTGTGTCGGTGAAGAAATAGCGAATGCCGCTGTCGCGCAGATGTTCGTCGATCCCCTCTATGTAGCCGCACTCCGGCAGCCAGATGCCCTGCGGCCGCTTGCCGAAGTGACGCTCGAACTCCCGGCAGCCGATCTCGATCTGAGCGTGGCGCGCCTGTTCGTTGACGGTCATCAGCGGCAGGAAGCCGTGCGTCGCCGAGCAGGTGATCAACTCGAGCTTGCCGGCCTGGAAGAAACGACGGAAACCGTTGAGCAGGTTGTTGCCGTACTGCTTGACGAAGACGTCGCGGCAGCGCGTGAAGCGCTCGTGATACATCCGCGCCAGGCTGTTGAATTCCGGCTCCCAGCGGGTGCGTTCGATTTCCTTGCCGGAGAGCGCGATGAGGTTGTCGATCTTCTGGACGTAGCGGTATTGGAGCAGCGGATCGCTGAGCATGGCAGCGAGCGTGGGCGTGACCGACATGGTCAGACGCCAATCGACGCCGTCGCGGTCGAGTCCATCGAAGACTTCGAGCAGGGGAATGTAGGTTTCGGTGATGGCCTCGTAGAGCCAGTCCTCTTCGAGGAAGTCGTCGTACTCCGGATGGCGGACGAACGGCAGGTGGGCGTGAAGAACGAGGCTCAGATATCCGGTCGGCGTCGGCATTATTCCTACCCTGGAGGACTCGAAGAGGTCAGTCAATGCTTGTCCAGGTTTTTTAGAGGCAGGCGCGAGGGAATCAAGAGAAGATTGCCGCTTGCGGCCTAGCGGGCCAGTGCGAGTTGTTCTAACTTGTCATGTGTCCACTGTCCCCGGAAGAGGACGGCCCGGACCCGATGCGGCGATTCGAGGACCAGCCGATGCGGGTCAGCGGCGTCGGTTGAGTCGAGCGGCACGACGACGAGATCGGCGGACTTGCCGGAAGTGAGACAGCCCGTTTCGTCGGCCCAGCCGAGCGCCTCGGCACCGGAGAGCGTCGCCAGGCGCAGTAGGACGTCGCCGGGGAAGTCGGGATATAGCTGATGGATGAAGCGCGCCTCGGCGAGCAGGTCGAGGTCGGGATTGGAGGCAAGACTATCGGTGCCGAGCGCGACACGGACGCCACGGGCAAGAAAGTCGCGAAAGGGATGCGGCGGATGGCCGAAGGCGGCGTGAGTGCGCGGGCAATAGACGATCGTGCCGTTGGGGGGAATCGGCGCGTCAGGGGAGAGGTAGTTGCCGTGGGCGTAGAGCACGGAAGGCGCTCGCCCTGTCCGCCGTAGAATCCAGTTGATGTCGGGCGCCAGCCCTTCCGGGGCATATACCCCCAGGTCCTGAAGAAAGGGGACGAAGGGGCCGGCATGGTGTTCCAGCAACTCCAGTTCGGCGGTCGTCTCTGCAAGATGAATGGTGGTGAGCCATCCATTCCAGGCACAGGTGCGAATCAAACCGGCATTCACGCTGTAGGGAGCGTGCGGACTCAGACCAGGCCGACAGGTGTCAGACTGACCGTGATTCCAGAGAATTACACCTTTCCAGGCCGCAGTCCACCGATCTTGTGACAGTCCGAGAAGTTCACGGAAGACAACCGCTCGGAGAGAGGTGTTGCTCAGCGCGTGCCAGGTAGCACCCTCAGCCGCGATGTCGCCAATCAGCGTTGTTCCAGAGCGGACGCATTCTGCGATCCCGTGTTGCACGTCGTTGGACACCTGCTCGGCAGAGCGAGCGCGGCGATGAGCGATGACCTGACGCAGCCAGCCGGTGAAGTCGGACGACGGCGGCGCGAGGCCGCGCAGGCCTGTCAGATCGAGGTGGCTGTGTGCATTGACCAGACCCGGCAGGATGGCGGCGTCGCCGAGATCGACATCGACAGAGCCGGAACGGGCAGGCTCGACGGAAGCGATGCGGTCGCCGTCAATTGTGAGGACGCCGTCGGGAATCGGCGGTCCACTGACGGGAAAGATCCAGCGGGCCTTCAAGGTCCAGTTGGCCATCGCTCATCACTCAGAGCTGTACGAGTTGTCGAAAGTCGGTGAGCGAAGACGCCGATACCGCAGGGAGGAACCACTCTTTCAGCCGGGAAGCGTCTGTCTCCGCATTGATCGCAGAGACGAGTTCCGCCGGGAGTGGTCCGAACCTCATCTTGAGGATCTCGATCAGCGAAGCTGCCCATCCTTTTGCCATACCCATGACCTCACCCCTGGCTTCACCCCTGGCTTCGCCCTCGGCCATCCATTCCAGAACCTGTTCGGATTGCCTCATGTGACACCCTGACAAGAGAAGTGGTTTTCAAGCCCGCTTCTCAGAGTTGAGCAATTCGCCGGAATTCGGCGAGCGTGTCCGTGGAGACTGCGGTGGCCATCCAATCCTTGAGGCGAACCACTTCCCCTGTCGCCCGAATCGTCGTTTCCAGGTCAGCCGGGAGAGGTCCGTAGCTCAATTCGAGAACTTCGATCAGGGCAGCGGCCCGCCCTTTGACCTCGCCCTTGGCTTCGCCCCTGGCTTCGCCCCTGGCTTCGCCTCTGGCTTCGCCCCTGGCCTCACCCTCAGCCATCCATTCCGAAACCTGCTGTGATTGGACCACGTTCCACCCCCGTAACGCTTGTTTCCAGGCCGGACGACATCCGGCCGCCTCGGCGAACACCAGCGCAAGGCCGCCATGGTCGCCTCGACGCTTGACGTCCTGCTCCTGCGATGCCTCGGATATCCATTGCTGGATAATAGCAACTTCGCCGCCGCCTTGCATCAGCGGTATGAACGGCAACAAACAGCGGGTCACACTGCCCGCTGCGATCTGGGCCAGTGTCGCCGCTGCATCTTCCGCGGACAGGTTCTTCTCCTGCACTCCCAGAAGCGTTTGCAGGCTCGTGCCGGTCAAGCGCATGTCGCGCGAAGTGCGTCCCACGCCGGTCAGGTTGATGACCACCGCCCCGACACGATAGCGGGCGCCGCGATCCTGTGAGGGCCGTTCTTCCAGCCACAGCAATCCCAGATAGGCGAGCAGCCGGCCGAATAGCTCCGCCTCCGGTTCGAGCATGAACTCCACCGGCATGGCCCAGGGCGGATCGGTATCCGCAACGTCGATCAGGCGCGCCACCGTATCGCAGATGCGGTCCGGCTCGCCGGGAAAAGGCAGCATTCGCGTGTCCAGCCAGCGCTCGAAATGAATCGCCACAGGTGCCAGGGCCCAGGCCATGAACCCTTGCGGATCGAGCTTGGCGGCGTAGCGGCTCGCCTGATCAAAGACGTTTTGCGTCATGGAACCTTCCAGAGTCCCTCACTGGCCGAGCTTGACCGGCACTTCCTTGAGGACGGCGAACAGACGGAAGTGCGCCCGCAGGTCGCGCGTGCGGCCCGGCGTATAGACGAAGATCACTTCCTTCTTTTCGCCGTCGCTGACCCGGTACGTCAGCTTGTCCTGGCCGGAACCGGACCACGCGAAATAGACCAGTTTGTACGTCGCCGGATCGGCGTCCTTCTTGAGCCGGTCGCGCACCTCCTTGTCGGGGAATGTCTTGGCCAGTTCGTCATCGTCGGTAATCTCAAGCGGTTTGCCGATCCGTCCCATCACCTGATCGAGCTTCACGCCCCTGAGGCTGAACTCCTTCACTGTCACCTTGGTGTCGTCCGCGTTCGCGGCCAGGGACAACAGCAGCCCGCACGCCGCCGCCAGAATGGTTCGCATCTTCTCGCCCTTTCAGAAATCGAGATTGCAGAGTGGAGGACTCTGTCTTCT
>JBBSDR010000245.1:0-7773 GCA_038240465.1 Gemmatales bacterium | reverse complement strand
CTTGCTCGGGGCCGGCGGTTTTACCCTGCTTCTCGCCGGCTTCGTCATGCTCGGCCCCGCAGGCAAACAGACCCAGGCCGGCGAACCCACGTTCAACGGCGCCGCCGTCCAGAACAAGGAGACCGTTCTCGTCTCCCTCGCTGTCACCAACCCCGACGACTCCAAGCTCATCGGCACCCTCCGCGCCGAACTGGTCGATGCATCCAATCGCATCGTCGCCAGCAAGGAACAGTCCATCGTCCAGGCCGCCAAGACCGCCGTCTATCGCTTCGAGCTGATGGACGTCAAGCAGCCCAGCGACAAGCTCACCCTGCGCTATGTCCTCGGCAAGACCAAGGTCGAGACTCCCCTCAAGTCGCAACTCCTTGTCAAGGGCCATGAGACCGCTCTGACCGCCGGCACCGAGTTGCACGCCGGCACGACGACCGCCCTGCGCTGCTCTGTTCACGGCGTCAAGAACCTCAGCGAGACGGTGCCGCTGCCGATGACGTCCGTTGAGGTGCGCCTCAAGGACAAGGACGGCAAGGTCCATCAACTGTACAAGGGCCAGGCCAACGCCGAGGGGGTCGCCACTCCTCAGGTGAAGATTCCGTCGCTGCCGGCGGGCAATTACAAGATGGAAGTGGTGACGAAGTCGGCGTTCGGCGAAGAGAAGCTCGAGCGCGACGTCAAGGTGAAGGCCGAGCCGAAGGTGCTGCTCGTCACCGACAAACCGCTCTACCAGCCCGGACAACTGATCCACATCCGCGCCCTCTGCCTCGGCGCTTTCGACCTCAAGCCCGTGGCCGACTCGAAGCTGGTCTTCGAGGTCGAGGACAGCAAGGGCAACAAGGTCTTCAAGCGCGAACAGCAGACTTCCATTCACGGCGTCGCGGCCATCGACTTCCAGTTGGCCTCCGAAGTGAACCAGGGCGATTATCGCATCCGCGCCATCCTCGGCGACAAGCAGTCCGACAAGACCGTGACAGTCAAGCCGTATGTGCTGCCGAAATTCAAGTCCTCACTCACGGCCGACAAGAAGTTCTATCTGCCCAAAGAGACCATCAAGGCCGACATCCAGGCCGACTACTTCTTCGCCAAGCCGGTCGCTGGCGGCAAGTACAAGGTCACGGCCTCGACATTCGACGTTGCCTTCAAGGACTTCCAGACCATCGACGGCAAGACCGACGAACAGGGCCATGCCAAGGTCGAAGTCAAGCTGCCCGACTACTTCGTCGGCCAGCCGCTCGCCAAGGGCAACGCTCTCGTCAAGATCGAGGTCAAACTGACCGACACCGCCGACCACACCGAGACCATCACGCGGACCTACACCGTCAGCGATCAGCCGATCAAGGTGACGCTGATGCCCGAGGCCGGCAAGCTCATTCCCGGCATCGAGAACCGCGTGTTTGTCGCGGCCCTGTCGCCGGACGGCAGCCCGATGCAGTGCGAGGTCCAGCTCTGGCACGTCAAGGACATCAAGGACAAGTTCATCGGCAAGGTGAAGACCGGCCCGAATGGCCTGTCCGAAGTCCGCTTCACGCCCGATGCCAAGCTGTTCCGCCAGGGCGAACACGTCCAGCACGATATCGAGATGCTCGGCGGCAAGCAGCAGGTCTGGGGACCGAAGAACTACCTCGACGTCAAGGTGGTCGTCAAGGAAGAGAAGGGGCCGAAGATCGAATCGCAGGTGGCCCTGACGAGCGATCTGCTCGGCGGCAACGTCCTGCTCCGGCTCGACAAGGGCATCTACAAGGGCGGCGATACGATGAACGTCGATATCCGCTCTTCGGCCGGCATGCCGACGACGTACCTCGACCTTATCAAGGACGGCCAGACGCTGCTGACGAAATGGCTCGATGTCAAGGACGGCAAGGCGGCCGACAAGTTCGATCTGCCGCCCGAGGTGTTCGGCACCATCGAGGTCCACGCCTACCAGATGCTCGCGAGCGGCGAGATCCTCCGCGATGCCCGCGTCGTCTACGTCCAGCCGGCCAGCGAACTGAAGATCAACGTCAAGGCCGACAAGGACGTCTATCTGCCCGGTCAGGAGGGCAAGATTCGCTTCGAGGTCACCGACCAGGACAACAAGCCCGCCGCGGCCGCCCTCGGTGTGATTATCGTCGATGAGGCTGTCTATGCCTTGCAGGAAATGCAGCCCGGTCTGGAGAAGGTGTACTTCACACTTCAGGAAGAACTGCTCAAGCCGCAGGCCCAGGCGGTCTACAAGCCGCTCGAGACGATCGATAATCTCGTGGTGCAGCCGGTGCTCGACGACCCGCTCGTTGAGGCCAAACGGCAGCAGGTGGCCCAGGCGCTGCTGTGCGCCGTGCAGCCCAAGGTCCCCGCAGTGTGGAACGTCGATCCCGCCATTGGCCGCAAGCAGCGCGTCGATCAAATGATGCAGGGCATCGGCCAGGGTCTGTTTCAGCAGGCGCTTCAGAACCCGAACGCCGTCGCGGTCCTCGACAAGAAGACGAAGGGCCGGCGTTTCCGCGATGGCATGCTGGACGAAATCATCAAGAACGGTTGGGTCGATCAGTCGGTGAAGAGTGATCCGTTCGGCGAGCCGCTGATGCTCGACAACCTGTCAAAGTTCGACAAGGACTTCACGGCCGACAATCTGGCCCGCGCGGTGACGCTGCATCGCATGAGCATCGTCATGCAGTGGATTGCCAATCAGACACAGGGCCAGCGCAAGGAACTGTTCAAGGACGGCAAGTGGAACCTGCCGCTCACGCTGGTTGCCGATCTGGCCAAGCAGAATGGTGCCGTGTGGGGGCTGGACGGCTGGGGCCAGCCCTACAAGTTCGTCACGGTTGCGAAGAAGCGCGACAACAAGTCGGGCTGGGACCAGTTCGATCATCACGAACTCGTGTCCGCCGGACCCGATGGCAAGTTCGACACCGCCGACGACGTCCGCATGGGGGATACGGCCGCCTGGCGTTTCGACGGGCAGTGGTGGGCGAAGGATGCGAAAGGCGGCGGCGGGTTCGACCGGTTCAACCTCGGCATGATGAACCGCATGCAAATGCTGGAAGGCGTGCCTCTGGGTGACTTCGGCGGTCGCTTCCCACCCATGGCCCCGGGTGGGGCCGGCGGTGGCCGCGGCTTTGAACCGAGAGACTTCGAGAAGAAGACAAAGACCGCGGAAACCGATAAGCCCCGGGAGCAGAAATCCGATCCTGGCAAGGGAGAGGCGGGAGGCGCACCTGCCGTTCGGGTTCGCGAGGACTTCCCCGAGACGATGCTCTGGCGGCCGGCGCTCATCACCGACGACAAGGGCATCGCCATTCTCGATGTGCCGTTTGCGGACAGCATCACCACCTGGCGGCTGTCTGCCTCGGCGTCGTCGAGTCGCGGCCAGTTGGGCGGCATGACGGCGCCTCTGCGAGTGTTTCAGGACTTCTTCGTCGATCTCGATCTGCCGATCGCGCTGACGAAGAACGACGAGGTATCCGTACCCGTCACGGTCCACAACTACCTGAAGACGCCGCAGACGGTGAAACTCGAGTTGAAGGAAGAACCCTGGTTCGAACTGGTTGACGGCAAGGCGGAACGCTCGCTGGACGTCAAGCCCGACCAGGTGATTGCGATCAAGTATCGCATTCGCGCGAAGAAGATCGGCCATCAGCCGCTGCTGGTCAAGGCGACCGGCAGCAAGATGTCCGACGCCATCCGCCGCGTCATCGAGGTCGTTCCCGATGGCCAGATGAAGGAGCAGGTGGCGAACCATCAGCTTTCCGGCAAGACGACCAGTTCGTTCGTCATCCCGCACAACGCGATTCCCGATGCGTCGAAGCTGATGGTCAAGGTCTACCCCGGAGTGTTCAGCCAGGTCCTCGAAGGAGTGGAAGGTTTAATCCGCCTTCCGGGTGGCTGAATGGAGCAAACATCTTCCTCGGCCTATCCCAACATCCTGGCCGTGGATTATGTGAAAAAGGCCCGTGTGGCCTCCTCCGCGAAGTTCCTCATGACCGCTGAGCAGTACCTGAACGTCGGCTATCAGAAGCTGTTGACCTTCGAGCGTCCCGGCGGCGGGTTCGACTGGTGGGGCAACGGCGAACCGCTCGTCTGGCTGTCGGCTTATGGTCTGCAAGAGTTCAACGACATGGCCCGCGTCTATCCCATCGACCGCGGCGTCATCGACCGCACGCAGAAGTGGCTGATGAAGCAGATGGGACCGGATGGCACCTGGTCGAAGATCGGCGCCACGCACGGCGAGGCGATCGAACGCATGGGCGATCCGAAGCTCCTCTTGACCAGTTACGTCGTCTGGGCGCTGGCCGATAGCGGTTTCAAGGGGCCGGAGCTGAAGAAGTCGATCGACTTCATCCGCACCGAGGTCAAGAAGGCGGACAACGCCTACATCCTCGCCCTGGCGGCGAACGCTCTCGCGGCCTGGGACGCCAACGACGACAGCACCCTCGAAGTGCTGAAGAAGCTGGCCAGTTTCAAGCAGCTATCGAAGGAAGACGACAAGGTGCTGATGTTCCCGGCCGGCGGCCAGTCGCTGAGTTATGGCCGGGGCGACAGCATGACGGTGGAGACGACCGCTCTGTCGGCCATGGCGATGATGAAGACCCGTCAGTTCAGCGCCGACGCCAACAAGGCGCTGATGTATCTGGTCAAGTCCAAGGACGCGCATGGCACCTGGGGCAGCACGCAGGCGACCATCCTGGCGCTCAAGGCCCTGGTGATGGGGGCAGGCGGTACTCAGGCGAAGGAGACGGCCAAGTTCGCCATCTCCGTCGGTGGCAAGCGAGTGGCCGAGGGTGAGATCAACGAGAAGAACAGCGACGTCTTGCAGATGTTCGATCTCAAGGAGCATGCCCGAGCAGGCGCCAACGACGTGACGGTCGAGGTCAAGGGCGAGACGAACATGATGGTTCAGGTCGTCGCGCGTCACTTCGAGCCGTGGGTCACGAAGGAGCAGAAGAAGCCGGTCCTCGACGTCGTCGTGGACTACGATCGCACGAAGCTGTCAACGGCGGACCTGCTCAGGGCGAAGGCGACGCTGAAGTACAACGGCGAGGTGCCGACGTACATGGTGATCGTGGACCTCGGTATTCCGCCGGGCTTCACGGTGGACGGCGGCGACTTCGCGGAGATGGTGGCCGCGAAGAAAGTGCAGAAGTTCAGCATCACGGGACGTCAGGTGACGTTGTACCTGGGCGACGTCAAGCCGGGGGACGTGCTGACCTTCGAGTACAGCCTGAAGCCGAAGTATCCCGTCAAGGCGAAGGCGCCGTCGGCGGTGGCGTATGAATACTACACCCCGAAGCACCGCGCTGAGTCCTTGCCCGTTGAACTGACGGTCGAGGACAAGAAGTGACGGATGGCTGTCGATGCTTTTGACGAAAAGAGCGAGGGCGAGACGATGAGTCTCGCCCTCGCTGTCTTTGGGGAGGGCTGCCCTGTGTGAGGACTGGCGCGACTTCCCTGGAAGTGAACCGCCCAGGCGGGTAAGATCCAGATGGCGAATGGGTTCGAGTTCACTCCTGGAGAAATGGCGTCTGATGATCCGGAACCACAGGCAGGAGGGACTCTGCCGAGCTTACGTTCACGCTGTCGCCGCGTTCCGCGGGATGAGCGTCAGCACACCCAACCCGGATTACGGGATCGACTTGACGCTGAACGATGTCGTGACTGTGGGCGGACAATGGATCGAATCCGGCTACAAACTGGACGTGCAGGCAAAGAGTACAACACTGGCCAGCCTCGAGACGGGATACGTTCGGTATGACCTCGAAGTTCGGTCCTACAACACTCTTCGGTATAGGGAAGCTCCGAGTCCACGAATCCTCGTCGTTCTGATCTTGCCCGAAAACGAACGAGAGTGGTTAACGCTGACGGAAGACGAACTGCGGTTGCGGCGGTGTGCGTACTGGATGACTCTGAAAGGCCGGCGTTCCGTCCCCAATCGACGATCGGTTCGGTTGCGAGTTCCGCGAACCCAGTTATTCTCCGACGAACACTTGTCGGCCCTGGTCAAGCGAATCAAGGCAGGAGAAGAGTTATGAATGCATGGCGCTGGGTCGATCCACGTGTGCGGCAGGTCAAGGTCGCCGATCTGAAAGCGTACTTGCTCGCGCGGGGTTGGCTGTTGCTTGCGAATCCCAACCGCCAGCTGCTGCGCTTCGAGCGGTCGATCGACGAGAATGGCTCGGCCCTTTTTCAGATGGTCCCCGCGAATGACGATCCGCTGGAATATCCCCAGCGGATCGTCGAGTTGATCACGACGCTCAGTGAGTTGGAAGACCGCCATCCAGTCACCGTTCTTGACGACATTTTGCAGGCCGCGTCGGAAACGGCGAACGGCAGCGTCAAGCGCTCCCCCATTGCGCAGACCCATCAATAGCTCTCTGTATCAAGCCCGGCAAAGCTGCCGGGTTTTTTCCTGGAGCGAGGGGAACTCGCGTGCCTTCGCGGTGTTTCACAAGAGAATGAGGGACGTCCCTGGAACCATTCGAGAGGAGACACCGATGAACGCATCACGACAGACGATCTGGCTGGGAGCGGCCGTCGCCCTGGGATTGCTGGCCTCCATCAGCCCGGCAGCCGAACCGCTCCACCACGCCTCCCACCTCCATCATGCTCTGCACGAACTGAAACTCGCGCGGCATGAACTGAAGGAGTCCAGACACGACTTCGGTGGACACAAGGCCACGGCCCTGGATGCCACCGACGACGCCATTCGCCATCTGGAGAAACTGATCGGCCATCCGCACTACAAGCATCACCTTGAGGGCCGCACGTCGCACGCCAACGAGCATGACAGGCATGCCTCTCACATCCACCACGCGCTGCACGCGCTGCGGGAAGCGAAGCTCGAATTGAAGGAGTCGAAACACGACTTCGGCGGCCAGAAGACCATCGCGCTGAAAGACATGGAGATCGCGATTCATCAACTCGAACACGTTGTCAAGCATCATCGGAAGTGACAGGTTGGGTTTTGCCGCTTGCGGCTGAGCGGTCTTTCCCGCGAAGCCGCAAGCGGCGTTGAACGGCGGTTGACAGACTATCCACCGTGGCCTACTCTTGCGCGAACGCCTCCTTGCACCGCTCTTGAGGAGCGATCGCCGTATGACTCACTCGCAACAACCTGCTGCCGGCATCGAGGGACGCACCCAGAGACGTTTCCGCTGCCGCGATAAGAAGCTCGTTCGCTTCGCGGTTCGGCCCACTTACCAGAACTTCCAGGCCATTATCCACGACGTGTCCGCCTCGGGCATAGGCTTCCTGTTCGATCGCGCGCTGGAACCGGGGACGGTGCTGGCGCTGCAGCTGAAGGGAAGCCGCGAGGGGATGTCGCTGGTCCGCACCGCCAGGGTCATACACCTCCGCCGCCACGTTCCCATCGCGAATGCGCCCTGGGTGAAGAAGAAACCCCTGCTCAAGGCGATCTTCTCTTTCCTTGGCACAGAGAAAGAGAACGAGGAGAAGTTCATCTACCTCATCGGCTGTCGCATGAGCGTTCCCCTGACCGCCGAGGAGTTGGAGAGTCTCTGCGGTGCGATCGGCAATTGAGCCGAACTCGCTGTCGGTCATCCAAGCAGTTCGGCCCGGAGCGGCTCATAGATGGCCTCGAAATGCTCCGTCTCGAACTCGATGATCTTGATGCCGGTAATGTTGCTGAACAACTCGATCCCTTCCTCGGCAAGCAAGACGACGTTTTCTCGCCCATACTTGCCCTGAAAAAAGCCCACCTCATGGATGACATTCTGCCGGGCGCGAGTTCGGACGCCTTCTTGCGCATCGTCCTTGGTGAGCAGGATGACAGCCCGAGCGCAG
>JBBSDR010000244.1:0-7777 GCA_038240465.1 Gemmatales bacterium | reverse complement strand
CTGACGCCGTGCCGCTCGCCTGCGATGTACCGGCACGCTGACGCCGTGCCGCTCGCCTCCGATTCACCGAGTGGCCGCTTGCGGCGCGATGGGGAACAGTGTATGACGTCGGGAAAGGAGTTCTTCCCATGCGTCTGCTTTCACTGTCTCTTCTCCTGCTCGTTGTCCCCATCCGTGCGGCCGAACCGCCTCCGGATGCGTTCTACACCTGGCTCCAGGCCGAGGCGAAGAAACACTTCGACGCCCGCCGGCAGACCGTCGCCGCACTCAAGAGTCCGGACGACGTCCGCAAACGCCAGGAGCTGCTGAAGAAGCACTTCCGCGCCGCGCTGGGCGATCTGCCGGCGAAGACGCCGCTCAAGGGCCAGGTCGTCGGCCGGAAGCAGTGCGACGGCTACATCCTCGAACGAGTCATCTACGAGAGCCGGCCCGATCATCACGTCACGGCCAACTTCTATCTTCCCGACGGCAAACCTTCCTTTCCGGGAGTGCTGATGCCGTGCGGCCACAGCGCCAACGGCAAGGCAGCCGAGGCGTATCAGCGGGCCTGCATCCTCATGGCGAAGAACGGCCTCGCCGTCCTCTGCTATGACCCCATCGGCCAGGGCGAACGGGTGCAGTTGCTCGACCGCATGGGCAAGCCGGCAGTGAAGGGTAGCACCACGGAACACACCCTTACCGGCATCGGCGCTCTGCTCGTCGGCCGGGAGACGGCGAGCTATCGCGTCTGGGATGGCATCCGCAGTCTCGATTATCTGGCGAGCCGATCCGAGGTCGATCCGAAGCGTCTCGGCTGCACCGGCAACTCCGGCGGCGGCACGATGACCGCCTATCTGATGGCCCTCGACGAGCGCATCGTCGCGGCAGCGCCGTCGTGTTACATCACTTCGCTCGAACGCCTGTTCGCAACCCTCGGTCCCCAGGACGCCGAACAGAACATCACTGGCCAGGTGGCGTTCGGCATGGAACACGCCGATTATGTGACGATGCGCGCCCCGAAACCGACGCTGATCCTGACCGGCACCCAGGACTTCTTCGACATCCAGGGTGCCTGGACGACCTTCCGCGAGGCGAAACTGCTCTATGGCCTGATGGGTCACGGCGAGCGTGTCGATCTCTTCGAGTACAACGACATTCATGGCTTCTCGAAGCCGCGCCGCGTGGCGGCGATGCGCTGGATGCGCCGCTGGCTGCTGAACAAGGACGACGCCCCGACGGAAGACGACTTCCCGATCCACAAGGACGCGGAGTTGCAGTGTACGCGCACGGGCCAGGTGCTGGAGGACTTCAAGGGCAAGTCGGTCTTCGACCTGAACGCCGAGCGCGAGCGCGAGCTGGCGAAGGCGCGAAAGGAACTCGGACGCGAGGAGTTGCTGAAGGAAGTGCGGCGCTTACTGGCGCTGCCGTCGAGCATCAAGAAAGGCGAGTTCCGCCAGCCGGATTCTTTGGAGACGGAGCCGGGCATCGTCCTGCCCTTCGCGGAAAGCAAGACGTCCGTGGCGCTGTCGGTCGGACGCAAGGAGTACGCCCTTTCCCTGCGCGGTTCCGTCGATAATCAACGGGAGGCGTTCCTGTCGCTCCATCTGAATCGGCCACTTCTGGGTCAGCGCGTCCTCGATTTGCTGAGTGCGGTCGAGTATTTCAGCAAGGACGTGGGGCTGACGGCGAAAGGCTCGATGGGAGTCGCCGCCCTGCACGCAGCGGCCCTCGATTCGCGGATTGAGAGTGTCACCATTGATGGAGCGCTGATTTCCTGGTCGTCGGTGGTGCGGACACCGATCGGCAAAGGACAGCTTCCAAATGTGGTGGATGGCGTCCTGGTGTGCTATGATCTTCCTGACCTGGCAGCGCTGATCGCTCCTCGACCCCTGACGATCCGCGCCCCGGTCGATGCCGCGGGCAATCCGGTGACGCAGGAAGAACTCGAACGAACCTTCGCCGCCGCGCGCCGGGTGTACAGGGAGCAGAAAAAGGAGAGCAACCTCGTCCTCACGGCAGCGCCGCGTTGAGCAGTCCCCTCTTGCCGCTTGCGGCTTGGCGGTCTTTCCCGCCAAGCCGCAAGCGGCAAGAGAAGCGCTTCGACAACCATCCAAGGAGGTGACTGATGTTGGTCCTCAGCAGGAAACCCGGCCAGACAGTGATCGTCGGCGAGGATATTCATATCACGATCGTCAGCATGGAAGGAGGCCGGGTAACGATCGGTATCGACGCGCCCAAGGACCAGCGAATCCTGCGCGGCGAGTTGCAAGACCGGCCCGACGAACCGCTCATCATCCAGATTCCGCTTCCTGAAGGAACTCCCGCCCCCCTGTATCCCTCCGAGAGGACTCTTCTGTGATATCGCATCGAATGCCGCTTGCGTTGATTGTCTTCCTCGCCCTGCTGCCGCGGACGGCTCTGGCCCAAGGGCCGATCAAGGACAAGGAACTGGAGGCGGCCATCAAGGAGGAAATCAAGGAGCCGAACAAGCCGCTGACCGACGAGAGCCTGACGAAGGTATTCATCCTCAAACCGAAAGCCGGCAAGATCAAGGACCTGTCCGGCCTGGAGAAGTGCAAGAACCTCGCCGAGTTGAAGCTGACCGGCAACGAGATCGTCGATCTGAAACCCCTGGCTGGCCTGGCCGAACTCCAGTCGCTCGACCTTGCCAACAACAAGATCGTCGATATCGCGCCGCTGGCATCGCTGACGAAGTTGCAGTACATCGAACTGTCGAACAATCAGATCGTCGATCTGACCCCACTCGGCAAGCTGCCGGCCCTGACGGCGCTCTACTTGTCGGGCAACAAGATCGAGAAGCTCGACGCGCTGGCCGGGCTGACGAAGCTGGCGTCGCTGTCGCTGGGCAAGAACCAGGTGAAGGACGTGACGCCGCTGGCCAAGGTGACACGCCTGGGGTCGCTGGACCTGTCGAACAACCAGATTGTCGATGTTGCGCCGCTGAAGGGCCAGACGGAGGTGCGCATCCTGCAACTGAACGGCAACAAGATCGCCGATCTGAAGCCGCTGCTCGAGGCGGCGCAGGCCGACGCCAAGAGCGAGCGCCGATTCGCGCCGTATCTGCGGCTGTATCTCGCCGGCAATCCACTGTCCGACGACGCCAAGGCGAAGCAGTTGCCCGCGCTGAAAGAAGCGGGCGTTCGCCAGATGGATTGACGCGCTTACAATGCAGACCAGCCCCGAGCGCAAGCGAGTGGGTCCCTTCGCAAGGACCCCTCGCTCGCGCTCGGGGCTGGTCAATAGTGAAACTGCTTTTACTCGATTCGCTGAATCCTCTCCTGATGCGAGGGGCAACTCTGTAGTGACAACATCGCTCCGGCAGGGTACACTGACTCGACAAGGATGAATTGCCGTGACAGCCGCAAGAGGTCATGGTGTGAATTTCATCCGCCGGTGGGCGGCGGAGCATCCAGGGACCTGTTCCCGAAGGCGTGGCGTGGAGAGACGACCGTGAGCATCGTTCGCATTGGTCTGGCTGAGACGAAGAACTTTTCCGAGGGCTGGGAGGCAATCTTCGGCAAAAAGAAGAAGGAGAAGGAAGAGAAGGAGGTGGAGAAGAAATCGGAGTCCGACGACAAGTCGCCCCAGACAAAGAAAAAGAACGGCAAGAAGAAGTCCTGAGCAACGCTGTCTTGCCGCTTGCGGCTTAGCGGTCAAATCCGCCAAGCGGCAAACGGCAAGCGTCATTTCGACTCTTCGCGCTTCGGATCGGGAAGGTTCCCGAGATTGGCGCCGACATCCTTCAAGTCCGCGACAGCCAGTTGTGATGGACGCAATCCCTGCAGCGTTGCGCTGTCGATCATCTCGACAAACTTGATCTGATCGAGGAACCGGCTCTCTGTTTCACCGGTCAGGTCCTTCCACTTCTCGCGGTCAAACTTCGGTGGTTTCATCTCCAGGTTGCCCGGCTGTTGTTCCAGCAGGCCCATGAAGTTGCCATAGACGTTCTTGGTGCCTCCCCAGCTGAGCCGTTCCGTGATCTCGGTGTCGCTGGCCTTGCCGTTCAGTCCCGACACCACGACCAGCGGATTGCTCCCCAGGGGCGCCAGCAGGCTGCTGGACACCTTGCACTTGATGGGCACCAGGCTCTTGAAATCGGTCGTCGGACGCAGATGGAACAGCGGGCCGGCCACCAGGGCGGTCACATGCTCCAGGTCGATCGTGCAGCGCGCCCCGGGATCGATCGCTCCCGGACCAGGCAAGGTCTCGGCGAACTTGCTGCCCTCGACGGCCAGCAGGGAGCCGCTCAGCGCCAGTGCCGTCTGTTTCACTTCCAGTTTGAACGGCTGACTGGCCCGGCACCACACCAGATCGCCCTTGCCGCAGACCAGGCAGCGCTCGAAGATCAGCGTCGGACCCGCGGGAATCACCTCGCCGGGACGCACCGGACTGCGCATCAGCGCCGCTGGATCTCCCAGCATGACGGCCGCGAGTTGACAACCCTGCGGCTCGCTCATCCGGATCGTGCAGTCCTTGAACGTGCAAATGCCATCGCCGCCCAGGGCGACGACGGCCTGCGCGGTGAATTCCTTCTGCGATGGCTTCAGTAGGAATTCCAGGTTCTGAAACTCGATCCGGCCCTCGTGCAACTGAAACAGGGCGGTGTCCTTCTCCTTCTTGGTCGTGGCCAGCGTGAGGACCGGCCGGAAGCCGGTCACGGGCTTGATCGTCACATCCAGCCCCGCCTTCGGCACCAGCGGATTCAGAGGCAGTTCGCCATTGTGCTTGATCAGGATGATGTCGCCGGCCCGGGTCTCGTCCAGGGCCTGGTTGAGCGTCTTGAAGATGTTATTCCCCGTGTCCTGAATCGACGGATCGACCGTCTTCTCCTTGCGCGTCATCTCCGGCGGCCTGGTTCCCTCGACGGGGGGCAGTTTGCCGTTGGCGTAGAGGTGGAGACCGCATTTCTGAACGCCGAGCAGCACCTCGTCGCGGCCTTCTTTCACACGCAGTTCGGGCATTTGCAGTTTCACGGAGAACGCCTGAAGCAGATCGAATTGACGCAGGGCCGAGAGCGGTTGGGGGTCCTTCCACGGCGAACGATCGAGGACGGCCGAGGGGCGATCGCTCACGTCCTTGCGTTCCTGGAAGTCTTTCCAGGTCGCGCCGGCCGGCTGTTCGCGCGAACCCTCGACCCAGAAGCCGTCGAGACCGTGGTAGCGATTGTTCTCTCCGGAATAATGCACGACCGCCTCGCGGCCCTCGGTCTTGCCGCCCTGGCGGATCAGCACCGCAGCCGCTTCCTCGCCACGCGGTTGCGGACGCGAGAAGAGGCTGAAGCGAACGTTGATCCTCGACGATGCCTCGTCCTCGAGGTTGAAGAGGGCTGAGCCATCGGAGAGCAGAGCGGAACTATTCAGGACCTGAACGTCGTCGGCCCGCGCCTTGTTCGCGCCGTCGCCTTCGAGGCGAATGCATCCCTGATGCGGGCCGAAGACGCAATTGCTGACGACCAGATCACCGGCCCCGCGGCGGGCCACGGCATACTGACCGCCCCGGCCGACGTAGTTCGTTTCCTTGGGGTCGGCAGGCTGACCCATCTCCCGCGCATCCTTACCGATGAAGGCGCATTCCCTCAGGCTCAACCGGGGCCGCTGCCCATCACGAGAGCCGTCGAGCAGCAGGGAGATCAGCGGATTTTTCGACGAATAACTGGGATAGCGCTGCTGGAAGTGGCAATCCACCACCTCATGCTCGCGCCCGCCGACGATCTTCACCCCGGTCATGCCGACCAGTTCCGCGCCGACCCCGGTCACGACCACGCGCAACCCGCGCAGAACGACCTGCTCGGCCTGGAGCGACAGGGCCGTCGTCAGCGATCTGCCCTCTCCCTTGTAGTCCAGGAGGATCGCAGGTCGCTCGCGATCGCCGGACTCGATCGTGATCTTCTTGCCGGACAGCGTCAGGGCCGCCTCTCCCGGCGTGGTCCCGGTGCCGCTCAGATCGAGATCGGCATTGAGGACAATCCTGATCTCGGCCTGCCCCGTCCGGTACTTGTCGCTGAACGCCAGTAATTCGGCGCGCTGCGACGGCCCATTCCAGGTGAACGTCGGCGTCTCGGCCACAGGCACGGGCGGGACGTCGCGCGGCGGGTCGCCCTTGCCCTCGGGCGGCCGGGGCGGCGTGACCTCGGGTTGTCCCTTGGCGTCGGGTCCACGCAGCGCAGGGCCACGCGGAGCCGGCGGGCTGGAACGCTGCTGGGCTGGCTGCTCGACGGCGAACACGAGGGCGATTACGGCAGCGATGGCCAGGGCGACGAAAATGAGCGGGCGGGCTGGCCGCGACGGCATCGGCGCATCGACATAAAGCAGGCCATCGGTCCGTTCGCCGCCGGCCTCGACCTTGTGGGCGACGCGGAGCAATTCCTCAACGAGGTGTTCCGGCTTCTGGTAGCGGTCGCGCGGGTTCTTGGCCATCATGCGCGACAGGATGGCGGCCACCTCATCGGGGACGTCGGGGTTGAGTTGGCGCGGATCGACCGGGAACTCGTGTTCGTGGAAGTGCAGTTTCTTGGCGGCGGTCCCTTCCGGCACGGGCGGCTGGCCGGTGAGGAGGTGATAGAAGGTGCAGCCAAGACTGTAGATATCGCTGCGGACGTCGGCCTCGCGCGGCTCCATGGCCTGTTCGGGCGAGATGTAATCGAAGGTGCCGAGGGTGACGCCGGACTGGGTCAACTGGCGCTCGTCCTGTGGTATTTGGGTCCGTGCCAGACCCATATCGACCAGCTTGGCCCGCCCCGTCGGCGTGATGATGATGTTGGACGGCTTGATGTCGCGATGGACGACGCCCCGGCTGGAGGCGTGGGCCAGGCCCGTCGTCACTTGCAGGATGTAGTGCAGCGCCTCGCCGACCGGCAGCCGGCCACGGCGTTCGAGAATGGTGCGCAGGTTGTCGCCCTGGACAAACTCGAAAGCGATAAAGTGGAGTTTCTGGTCCTCACCGTAGAAAAAGACGCGCGCGATGTTCTCGTGATCGAGCTTGGCGGCGGCGCGAGCTTCCTGGTGAAAGCGGCGAATGTTTTCGGGATCGGACGCCATCTCGGGCGGCAGTACCTTGAGGGCAACGATGCGGTCGAGTTGCAGGTCGCGTCCCTTGATGACCGCCGCCATGCCACCGATGCCGATGGGCGCGATCAACTCAAAGTGGGCCAGGCGCCGGCCTCGAAGGGAACCGAGTTGATGTTCGCCGGAGCCGGTCAGGCTGGGCGGGCGCGAGATGACCGTGGGCTGATTGTCGCCGGCAGAGGGTTTCGGCGAGACGGGCGCCTCAAGGGATTCGGTGGGAGTCGGTCCGGACGGAATGTGGAAGGCGTCATCGTTCCAGACGGAATCGCTGTCTGCTTCGGGAGGGAGCGGAACGGGGACTGGGAGCGCGGGCGGCGGCCCCTTGTCGGTGCGGTGCGATGAGTTCGGCATCAGCGTCTCCCCGCTGGAGCAGAGTTCCCGCAGCGTTAAACTGGCAGCGACTTCGCCGCGGGACGATCATCGCGAGCGGCGGTGCGAGTTCGGTCCGCCTTCGCGATGGGGCCTCCACTCCCACGAAAGAGAGGTGTCTGAGGGAGAGGAAACCGGGCTTTGAATAATGAAGGGAGTATAACTCATTTTCTTTCCCTCTGTCAACCGCCTACCAACTCTGACAGCTCTGAGGAATAGGAAGCGGCTCGGTCTGTTTCGGGCTGGCCGGCTCTTTCGCGCTCCAGCAACGGCGGCACGGCGGACGGACCCGAAGCGGAACTTCGAGTTTTCCTCACTCACCCAGACGCTTCGGAACCCGCCTT
>JBBSDR010000243.1:0-7785 GCA_038240465.1 Gemmatales bacterium | reverse complement strand
GGGGATGGCGTCGGGATGTTTATTAATCCGCCACAACGCCAACGCGGCGCTGCTCTGCACGAAACTGCTCGCGTCCTGGAGGGCCTCAGTCAGTGCGGGTACGGCGGCTTTCGCTTGCACGCCGAAACCGCCCAGGGTCTTGGCGGCATACAAACGCACCTGAACCGTCCTGTCCTTGAGAGCTTCGATCATCGTAACCACCGCAGCCGGATCCTTGTTGATTGTCCATAAGACTTCGGCCGCGTACATGCGCCTCCAGAAGCTCTCGGCCTTCAGAGCCGCGACCAGGGCAGGAACTGCGCCTTTTGCTCGGAGTCCAATTTGGCCCAGGGCGCGGACGGCCTCACGTCGCTGCTCCACGCTGCCATGCTTCAGATGTCCCAAATAAACGTCGAGCTTCTCACCGAGATCGGACGAAGCTGCAACAGAAGCCGTCCCGTCCTTTTCTTGTCCGAGAGCAAGACCGAGAAGGGACACTGCCAGAATCAGGCCCCATACGGTAGCTAATCGTGTCATGAGTCACCTCCTGGGCAACCAATCGTTTCATCAACAGGTCAACGCGGCGCCCGCCAGATGCGCATGGTGCCGTCGATGCTGGAAGAGGCGAGGCGCTTGGCCGTCTGGCGAGAGCGCTGCGGCGCAGATGTGCATCGTGTGGCCCTCAAAGACGCGCAGACAGTTTCCGGAAGGTCACGTTCGGCTCCTTGGGATAAGAGTTCAGTGCGGCATCCGGCAGATGCGTGCTGGTTGCCATGAGAGAGACCTGCGTTTCCTGTGTTTTGGCTTATTTGGGTACGCGCCACAACCGCACTGTCCTGTCCGTACTCCCCGAAACAGCAATGCGGCCATCGCCCGAAATGGCGGCCATGCGGTACGCGCCACCATGACTGCCGAAGCAGTAGAGTTCCTTGCCGCTTTCCACGTCCCACAGGCGCAACGTGCTGTCGTAGCTGCTGGTCAGGACGCGCCGGCCATCCGGAGAAAAGCCCGCGACGCGAACCAACCCCTGATGTCCCTCGAACTTGCGAATCTCTTTCCCCGTCTCGAGGTCCCACAGCCGTAATGTGTTGTCCTCGGCGCCGGATATTCCACGCCGCGTAGTCATCTTCGGCTCCTTGCGAAAGAGGTCAGCGTATGGGGAAGCCCATCGTCCCGCTGCGCTTCCCCATACGCTGTCCTCCAGTGAACTACTGGATACTCGTCCTGTGGCGATACTCCGGTCACCTCCATTCGCAACAACTGGATTGGCAGACAACAGGGCAAACTGTATGCCGCACTCTTCTCCGGCATGCGGACAGTTCAGCGACCAACAAATGCCCCTGGTCATCGACCTCGTGGCTCTTTCAAGTTCACCAGGAAGGAAATCAGATCGACGAACTCGTCTTCCGTCAGCCGCTTCTCCAACCCTTCCGGCATGGTGCTGATGGTTTGCTTCGTCTGCTCCTCAATATCCTTTTTCATCAGGACATACTTCTTGCCCTCGTTGTCGGCCAGGGTGATCGCGGCCTCGGTTTCCACCACCTTGACGCCGGTCAGGACCTTGCCGGTTTTCAGCGCCAGGGTCACCGTCTCGAAGCTCGGCGAGATCGAGCGGCTCGGCTCCAGGACCGATTCGACGATGTAGACCTTGGAGAATCGGCTTCCCAGCCCTGTCAGTTCGGGTCCGATGCGCTCGCCTTGTTCGCCGACACGATGACACTTGACGCACAGGGACTTCTCGGCATCGAGGAAGAGTTGCCGGCCGCGCTCGGGGTTGCCGGCGCGCGACAGGGCCGCCAGAGCGAACCGCTCTCGCTCGGGGGTCGCGCTGCGACGACGGAAGCGAAGCTGGAACTCGGCCGTTCCTTTCACGCCAGTCAGCCGGACGAGGACGCGATTGCGGCCCTTGACGAGCGGTGCCTCGAAGCGATCGGGATAGGGGCCAATGACGCCGGGACGGTCGCGCCGATAGACCTCCTTGCCATTGAGCCAGATGGTAGTCAGGCCCGAACTGGCGGCGAAGAATTCGACCCGCTCCGCCTCGGAGACGGCGACCTCACTTGCAGCGAGCCAGGCGCTGTCCTCCTTCTCCGGACCGAGACGGACGCGGGAGTCGAGGCCCGTCGAGAGGACAAGACGCCAGCCGGCGGATAGTGGCTCGCCTCCGGCAATCTTCGTGGACAGAACGGCTGCGGCGTCCAGCGTCATCGGCCCGCGGACGTGCCAACCCAGCAGCGCGCCGCTGCTGCCATGAATGCTTGCCAGGGCAGCCTCGATCTCCTGTCGCCGGACTGCCGGGAGCGCCGGCTTCGATGCCCAGGCGGTCAGGACATTCCCAGCTGCGGCGAGGACTTCCCCGGATGGCTGACGCCGGGCGAGACCAGTCACCGCCCCGGCTTGCTCCGGTCCACCGAGTTCACCGAGAAATTCGAGCGCCTTCAGAGTCGTCTCAGGATCGTCGAGAGCGGCGACGGCGATGGGCAAGGCGCGAACCTCGCGCAGCCGGCGCAGGGCATCGAGACTCGACCGGCGGACTTCAGGATCGGCATCGCGAACCAGTTTGAGGAGTTGATCGGCGGCGGACCCCAGAGCCAGCCGCCCGGCAGCGAGGGCCGCGGCGCTGCGGACGCGAGCATCGGGATCGTTGAGGAGCTTGCGGACGGGTTCGTGCGCCTCGCGCACCTCCAGTTCGGCGAGAGCTTCTACCGCGCGCGCTCGCACTTCCGCATGGGTGGAAGTCAACTTGCGTAACAGCATCGGCCCGGTAGAGCGCAGATTGCGCCGTTTGCCGATGGCACGCAGCAGTTCGGCGAGGACGGGGCCATCCTCGACCGCCTCCGCGACTGCCAGGAGTTTCTCCTCGCTCCGGGTGTCGAGGCCCTGAAGGTAGAGGCCAACCGCCAGGAGGCGATTCGCGGCCAGGTGCTTGCGGTCCCGGAAGACCTTTTCCAGGTGAGGCCGGCTCTCCTCGGCGGGTCGTTCCCCCAGCGCGGTGAGAAGGACGGGGAGGGCGTCGGGATGAGGATTATCTCCAAGCCAGCGAGCCAGAACAGGTGTTTGTGTCGGCACCTTCTCACGCTGCATGCGCCGCAGAATGTCGAGGCGCACGGCCTGGTCCGTATCACTCAGGACACGGTCGAGGGCGTCTTCGATCACCTTGGTCCGCTCCCAGACGACGGTGTTCGCAGGGCGCGGCGGCGGGCGGAATCCCCAGTAGGTCCAGGGAGCCGCCGGCTTCTTCCAGACGCGCGTCAGGGCGTCGGCATACTCGCGCCGGCGTCCGGAGTCGAATTCCTTCTTCAGTCGTTCAAGCAAGCCATCGACGACGGCCGTGTCGTATTGGCCGGCAACGGCGCGTCGGGCGATGACGCGGTTGACATCAGCCGATGGTTCATCGAGCAGTTTCAGGACGGCGGGCCAGTTGCCGGAGCGACGTAACGCCCACTGCGCCGCGTGTGCGAGGGCGGCGTCCGGCTGCTTTACGTTCCGGCGAATCCATGCGGAGGCATCGGGCCAGCGGAGCCGGCCAAGGGCGATGATGACTTCAAGCAGCACGCGCGGGTCTCGGCCAACACCAAGAGCGGCAATTCGGGCGGCGAGCTTTGCGTCCCCCGGTCCGGCATCAAGGCGGTGATGGACCAGGACTGGATCCGTGAGGTCGGCCAGAGCGCGAATGGCCTGGGATTGGACGCGCGGCTCGGGATCGGACTTCGCAAGGGCGAACAGCTTCTCCACGGCGTCGGGGCCATCCGCTTTCGCGAGGATCCAGACGGCGTGCAGCCGCGCAACGACAGAATCGTCGAAACGCGTACTCTTCAGCGCTTCGACGATTGCGGCAACTCCCTCCTTGCCACGGCGCTCAAAGGCCTGCTGGGCTTCGCAGCGATTCAAGTAACCCTGGCGCAGCCGGGAGAGATCTCGTTGCAAGGGGTCCCGACTCTCCCCCTTGCCGAACTTGAACGAGTCATCCTTGTTCCGCTTGCAGTCAATGCGATAAATCCTCCCGCGTCCGCGTTTGGGCCGTTGCCCGTCCGCCCAGTCTGACACATAGAGAGCACCATCGCGATCAACGACAAGGTCGGTCGGCTTGAAGCCATAGGGATCGTCGGGAGCGCCGGAGGCGAAGTCGATCTCTTTCGGCGGAGCGAAGGACGCGCTGGACGACCGCAGTGGATAGCGGACCACGGCCCGGCCCCACTCGCAGAAGAAGAGGTTGCCGCGATACTCGGCCGGGAAATGCCTTTCGAGATAGCACAATCCGCCGGCCGCCGAGCCGAGACCAAGGTCGGCCAGCGGTGGCAGCGCCTCGTCGGGCCGCTCGAAATACAGATACGGGTAGCCGTGATCGGCGCCGAAGAAGCTGTGACAGAGGCGAACCTTGTAGTCGCCGCCATCGTTCTCGTTGTCGCGAACGAAGACGTTCAGGTCCTCGTCGAGGGCGACGTCGTAGATGTTGCGCAGGCCGGTCGCGAAAAGGTGCAGGTCCCGGCCATCGGGACGGCAGCGCAGAATGCCGCCGCCCTCGACGACAAGACGGTCGCCCTCGGGCCGCTTGACGTCGCAGCCGTGATCGCCCAGCGCCAGGTAGAGCCAGCCATCGTGGCCAGCGACAACGCCGTTGGCGTTGTGCAGCCGAATCTGGTCCTTCTCGGGAGCCAACCCCAGGCCCGTGAGCAGGTCGCGGCGCTCGTCGGCCTTGCCTGTCCCTTTCGTATCGCGCACGGCGCTCAGGTGGGGCGCGTGCATCACATAGAGCGTGCTGTTGTGGTAGACCAGCCCCTGAATCGAGTTGAACCCGGCCGCGAACACGGTTGTTTTGTCCGCGTAGCCATCGCCGTCGGTGTCCTCAAGGAGCCGAACTTCATCGCGCCGAACGATGTCGGGTCCGAGGCCGGTCATGTAATCGATGGCCACGAAGAGCGAACGCGCCCGGGGACCGAGAGCGATTGCGGAGGGATA
The DNA here is from genome assembly GCA_038240465.1 of Gemmatales bacterium. Taxonomy (GTDB): domain Bacteria; phylum Planctomycetota; class Planctomycetia; order Gemmatales; family Gemmataceae; genus JBBRIK01. Next base: position 2,847 of record JBBSDR010000243.1, on the reverse strand, counting down.
CTCGATCGTCGGATCGCAGGCGAAGAGGGTCGCTTTGAAGCCGGGCGGCAGACGCAGAGGCGGAAAGCGCTTCTCCGCTTTTGCACCGGCTGGCGCTGGCTCGGCACCTCTCCAGGGCAGGGCCGTGAGAAGCCACAGCCCGCAGGCGAGCGGCAGAAGACGGCGGAAAGCAGTGCGTCTCATGGTTGTCCCAGTGTTACCGCGTGGCAGCCTCCCTTGGCCCGCACCAGCACCAATGCGGCCATCTTATCCTGGAGAGGTGTTCGACGGAAGCAGTGGATTTTCCTTGCCACGGACGTCGGGAGCGAATCAAACACCGGAGAGGGATTCTCGCCTCGCGTCCACGAGCGAACTGTCTTTCCCGGGACAAGGACCAGCATCATGCATTCCGGAAAGCTCGTCATGCTGAATTCCTTCGCCGACCTGCGCCAGGCCCGGCTGGTGAAGCAAAAGTTGGAAGCGGCCGGCATCCCGGCGTACATCAGCGGCGAGGCGCTGGCGCTCATCGGCAAAAATGCCGGTCTGCCTATCAAACTGGAGATCGCCGAGGAAGACCTCGAACACGCCCGGCTCGTGATGGACCCTTCGTTCCACCCGGACGCCGCCAGCCAGCCCAGAACCGGCGCGGCTGAAGATGGCTCGGCAACCCTGATGATCTTTTACGATCCCGTTGAGGCCGAACACACGGCGCAGTTGCTCCGCGCTCACGGGATTCGCTGTGCTTTGCAAGGAGCAACCAGCGGCTTCCTGAGCATGCTCGCTCCCGGACTCGTCAACATTCAACTGGTAGTGCAAGAAGAGGACATCGATCGCGCTTGCGACATTCTCGGTTTCGCGAATGACCCGGATGAGCCAGGCACGTCCGCGCATGCCAGGCCCGGCGAATCACCTCATGCAGTCCCCTCGGACGCATTCAAGGGCGATACTCCCGCCCCCTCCTCCAGGGGACCGCAAAACATCAAGCGCTCCTCGCAGACCGTGCAGCCGGCAAGGGAAGTGACCGAGGCCGTGCCTTCGTCAGTCCCCGAGGAACTGTCTGAACTCCTCGCGCGGCCCCCACAGGATGACGACTCGAAAAGCAGTTCCTTTCTCTGGACCGTGCTGCTCCTTCTTCTTGCCCTGGGGTTCCTGGTCTGGGGCGTGACGCGATGAATCCGCGTCGCTGCCTTGCCGGGAGCGGATTTGCTATCATCTCTGTATCTGAGGCTCGCAAGGCAGTCATTCGAGGAAACCGGACATCATGGCCGATCGCGCCGAGGAAGCCGGCTCGCCGCTCCAGAAGCCGGAGGGCCAACTGTCTCCTTGTCCCCAGGAAACCTGGACGACTCGCATCCCCCCCGCGCCTGCTGAAGCCGATTACTTTGCAACGGTTGTCAGTTCCGCTCCAGCAAGCTCTCTGCTGGTGCATCCGGTCCACATTCCCGGCTACGAGGTCCTTGAGGAACTCGGCCGCGGCGGCATGGGCGTTGTGTACAAGGCGCGCCAGAAGGGACTCAATCGACTTGTCGCTCTCAAGATGATCCTGGCCGGCGAGCATGCCAGCCGCGATGACATCGCGCGTTTCCGGGCCGAGGCGGAGGCGCTCGCCCGGCTCCAGCATCCGCACATCATCCAGGTTTATCAGATCGACGAGCATGAGGGACGGCCCTACTTCTCGATGGAGTATGTCGATGGCGGCAGTCTCGCCGAGCGTGTCGGCGATCAACCGCAACCGCCGCGCGAAGCGGCCCACTTACTCGAGATGCTCGCCCGCGCCGTCCACGCCGCTCACGTCGCCGGGATCGTGCATCGCGATCTGAAGCCGGCGAACGTCCTTCTTGCCGCTTGCGGCTTAGCGGGGGGAGCCGTGTCAGGAGCAGCGGTCGAACCCGCTAAGCCGCAAGCGGCAATCCCGAAAATCACCGACTTCGGTCTCGCCAAGCGCATCGAAGGCAGCCAGGGCAGGACGCGCAGCGGCGACATTCTCGGAACGCCGAACTACATGGCTCCCGAACAGGCAGCCGGCCACATCAGCCTGATCGGCCCCGCCACCGACATTCATGCCCTCGGCGCCATTCTCTACCAGCTGCTCACCGGCAAGCCGCCCTTCGGCAAGGAGAACCTTCTCGACACACTCGAACAGGTCCGCAGCCAGCGTCCCGCTCCGCCGGCCCAGCTTGTGGCCAACGTGCCGCGCGACCTCGAAGTGATTTGCCTCAAGTGCCTGAGCAAACGGCCGGGCGACCGCTACACCAGTGCTGCGGACCTGGCCGACGACCTGCGTCACTTCCTCAATGGCGAGCCGATCAAGGCCCGTCCGCTTTCGCGCGGCGAGCGCTTTGTCCGCTGGCTCCGTGGCACTCCGCTGCGCGGCTCCTTGATCGTTGGCCTGGTCGCGGCCGTACCCCTCGTGCTGCTCGGAATGTCTCTGCTGTTCCCGGAAAAGACCTATTCCGACAGCGAGATCCGCAAGACCGCGCGCGGCATTCGGCGCGGACTGTTCGAGCGGATCTACAACCATCGAACGCCCGAAGGTTGGATTTGCAATGAACTCGGCCGGTCCGAGAATCTCGAAAACGAACCCTGGTCGCACGCGCAGGCGCTCTGCGCTGTCCTTCGTTGTCCGGAGGCCACACTGGAGGAGCGACGCGAACTGCTCGGGGGACTCGAGTTGCTCCGCACCGGCGTCCAGCGGATCAAGCGCGACGGTATCCACTACGGCTGGCTGCCGCGTTCCGGCATGCTCCACACGCAGGCCGAACCGATCCTGTGGGGGGCCGCCGCGATCACCGAGGGACTTCGCCGGCCTGGCCTTCTTGAGGGCGACGCCCGACGAAAGCAGGAGGAGTTCCTCGCCGAGACTCACCT
>JBBSDR010000242.1:0-7795 GCA_038240465.1 Gemmatales bacterium | reverse complement strand
CGGCTACGTTTTTTGGCCAGATCGCCGGTGAACGGTTACCTTTTGCCTCATCCATCAACTCGAATGAGCGATCAAGCGTTCGTTCGATCCCGTTTTTCCTGAGATAAACAAACTGCTCCGTCAGATCGAACACCACTTCGGATTTCTCTGATTCTGTACTCATAGTTATCGACTCCTGTTTCTGTTCTTGTTCTGTGATGATGAACTGACTTTGCGATCCCGGCAGCCTGGCGAGAATTTCTCGCAGCAAGTCCTTCAATCCCTGTGCCTCAAATATTTGATGCGCCTGGAGTAAGGCTTGTCGTGGCTGCATTCCAAGTCTCTCGACAGAGAAGGCCAAGTAAAAGGCAACGACGGTGGGTAACGATGGGTGTTCGACCCCAGATTCTCGTTGGGCTTTCACGAGAATCGCGAGTGACCGCCGAAGAAGCGGTTCGATTTCACCAAACCGCTCGGTGGTGTACAGTAACTGCACCAAATTGTTCAGGTCAGTAGCAACTTCCGGATGATTCTGCCCGAAACGTTTCTCGTCAATCGCCAGCGCCCGTCGAAAAAGCGGTTCAGCGTCCGCAAGGCGATTAGTAGCGTAAAGCAAGCTCGCCAAGTTCGCGATGCAGTTACCGGTTGTCGCGTGGTCTGCTCCGAGACTCTTTTCGGCGATGTCTATTGCTCGCCGCATGAACGGCTCGGCCTCAACGGAGCGGTTCATCTTTTGAAGCAGGCCGGCCAAGTTGTTAAGTCTGATCGCGATGTTGGGATTGTCTCGACCGAAGCTTTGTTCGTCGATGGCTAGGGCGCGACGCATAAACGGTTCGGCCTCAGCGAGACGATTTGTGGCCTGTAGTAACTGCGCAAGATTGTTGAGGACTATGGCGACCGTGGGGTGGTCTGGACCGTGTCTTTGCTCGTTAATGGCCAGTGCCCGGCGCATCAACGGCTCGGCTTCAGGCAGGCGGCTGGTGGCCGTGAGCAACCCGGATAGGTTGTTCAGGTCCCGCGCGACATTGGGGTGGTCTGGCCCGAAACCTTGTTCGTCGATGGCTAGAGCGCGGCGCATCAGCGGCTCTGCCTCAACCAGCCGATTCGAGGTTTGGAGCAACTGGGCTAGGTTGTTGAGGCCTCGGGCGACTTCCGGGTGGTCGGGTCCGTATTTGCATTCCCTAATGGCCAGAGCGCGGCGCATCAGCGGCTCGGCCTCGGCCACGCGGCTGGTTTCCACGAGCAACACGGCGAGGTTGTCGAGGGCGGTGGCAACCTGCGGGACGTCTCCTCGACCGCCTAAGCTCTTCTGGAAAGTCGCGACTACACGGCGATACAACTGCTCGGCCTCGGCAATGCGATTGGTAGCTTGGAGCACTTGGGCGAGGCTATTGAGGCTATGGGCGGCTTCGAGATCGTCGGGGCCCCAGGTTTCCTCGATGGCCAACCTTTGCCGAATCAATGGCTCAGCAGAGGCATGATCCCCGGCTTCGTAATGGAAAATGGCGATCTGGTTTAGAACGTGGGAAAGGTCTAGCTCGCTCGTCTTGGAACTCTCATACGCGGCCAGCGATTGGCGGTAAGTCTCCCCAGCATCGTAATGCTGGCGGAGCGAAATCCAGAACCCGTGTAGTTCCCAATTCCATCGCTCGACCGAGCGGAGTTGGAGAAAGGTAGGGATGTCTGCAAAAAGACCCTTCAGTTGTTTCCATTGTTCCAGGTCTCGCAGCAGCGTCGGCAGTTCGTCCAACTTGCGGTCGGTTGGTTCGGCGGTCGTTCCGAAATACTCCGCCAGGTGCAGACGTAACGTGAGTACGGGTTCGGCGGCTTCCAACCAGCGCTTCCGCACGGCGACACGGAGATAGTCGTGGCCGAAGTTGAGCAGACCGGCGCGCATGACGAGAGCGTTTTCGGCGGCGAGATAAATCGGTGTCCAAGGGCGGCGCGGCAGCGGCTCGCTATTCTTGCCCAGCAGGTCGAGCAGTTCCGCTTCCGCAAGCCCGAACCGGGAACAGGCGATGAGGGAAAGCGAACGGCAGACGAGGTCGGGATGTTCTGGGTCTTTTCCGAAGTCATCATGCCAGCGGGTGAGGATGCGATCGAAGAGTTCGGGCAGGTCGGGCGCGGAGAGATACTCAGCGGCCTTGGCTTGCAGTTCCTCGTGTTTGCCGAACTGGCGCAACTCGTCCAGGACAGCGCGCAGGTAGAGGGGGTTGCAGGCGGCGGGGGTGGATTCCAGTTTCGACACGATGTCCTTGGGCGGTGTCTTGCTGAAAATCTTGAAGTAGGCGAGCGCCGCACGCGCGATTTCGGCCCGCGCAAACAGCGTCAAGTGCCGCTCCGGCCAGCCGCGCTTGCGCAAGACGTCGCAGCTCTCGCCCGGCAGCGAGGAGACGAACACGCGGAAATTGGCCGGGAAGACGCCCGGCAGCCAGCCGAGTTGCCGGGCCGCGCCGTCCTCGGCAAGCTGGTTGAGCGCGTCGAGCACGAGCACCACCCGGCGCGAACCGGCGGCCTTCGCCATCCAGGCGTTGAGCGCGCCACGCAGGGCGTCGGGCTGGAGCGGGATCTCGTCGGGGATGGCAAAGGCACGCTTGAGCTCGCCAAGAATGCGGCGCACCAGCCCTTGCCAATCGGCGCTGTCCGGCGTGCTGCCGATGTAATGTTGGATGATGAGGTCGTCGGAATTGTCCTTGCACCAGCGGTCCACCCACTCGGCCAGCAACGCGGATTTCCCGCAGCCGGATTCGCCGGTAATCAAGAGTGCCTTGCCCGCAGTGGAACTGTGCTCGTCAAGGCGGCGAAGCAAGTCTTCGCGTCCGACAAACGCAAGTCGGCGGCTTTGCGCGTAAGCCTCATGCCGCGTGGCCTCCTGGTCGAGCGGGTCGGGAACCAGCGCTGTCGGGTAGATCTTCTCGATGATGGAGGTGAAGTCGGCTAGCACCTGCTCGCCCAGCGCCTCGGGATTGGCGTAATTCTCGCGCGGGTGGAATGGGAGCTTACCGGCAACGTGTTCCGCGCGAATCTTGTTCTTGAGGTTCGCTAACTTGGCGGCGGCCGTGGGTGATTCGCTGGTGAAGCCGGCCCGGTCCGCGCCTGCGGGCAGTCGGTCAAGGTAGCCTGCGTCGCGGAAGTAGAACAGCGAGCGGTCGGCCATCGCGGGGTTGCGCAACACGCCGTGCAGGATTTCCAGTTCGGTGACAGACTGTTTGAGATGGTCCTTCAGCCACTCCTGCGACTCGAGCAGGTCGGCGGGAATCCACTCCGGCACCCAACCGTAGCGTTCTCCGAGCAGGCCGATGAACCACGGACGGCATCGCTCGATCTCAGCGAGGCACAACGGCAGCACTTTGCCTTCCCCCGATTGCTCCGCCGTGATGCCCCAGCGCAAATCCACTTCCGTCCAGGTGACGGCACGATCCTCGCACAGCTTGCGGAGTTGCGGGAAGATTTTCTTGATGAGGAGGTCCCGCTCCTCCTGCATGTCGCGAAAGGTGGACGAAACGAATACGCGAATAATCCGCTCGCGTCTCGGCGTTGAGGGTGTTTGTTGGGAAGTCATGGTGCTTTCAGCTTAGCGTTTCTACCCAGCTCCGATAAGGTGGGCTCCGAGAAAGTGTCGCGGACCGTTCTTATCGTCGAACAACAACTCCAGGCCGATAAGCGACGTCTTCCGATCATACCACTCACGGAACCCAGCTGGCACCCGACAGGATGGCCTCCGCGTGCGTCAGACTGGTCGCGTACAGCAAGTTGATCGGGTTGAAAGCTGCGACCAGCGCCGGGTTCAAGTTCGTCAATGACGGCGCTGCAAAATCCTTCGTGTTGGAGCTGACAAACACACAAGGTTGGCCGAAACCGGCCGCTCTGAGTTGCGCCGTTGTCTCCACCGCGTGTTCGACAATCACCGAGTCCTTCGCTCTTGTTCCGCCTTTCCGAGCAGGCAATTGCGAGGAGATCACACGGTCCACGGCGCGTCTCAGGGCCGCGGCGTTGTGGTCCATCGTCACGGCGGCGGCAAGCAGACCGGCGGAGAGTTGCCGCAGCAAGGCCGGCAGACCGCCCGTCCCGACCGGGAGCGGCGCCGGCGCGGGCATTCCCATGTATCCGCAGGCTGCGGCCACGGCGTTGCAGCAGTCAATCGCGTTCTTGCACTCGTACTCGGTCCGGTTGATGTGCTCGGCCCACTCGGTGGGAGTTGGCGAACCGATCAGAAGATGAACCGTCCTTGGCGTTTTCAGCGCCGACGCCAGCAACAGCCGCGCGACCTGAACCTCGCCGGCCTTGTTTCGCAGCGGCGCCCGCACCACATCGAGCAGGACGCACGAGTCGAGGAACAGGACCGGCGCGGGACTGGCCGTGACGGCGGTGACGATCCTGCCGATCGACGTCATACCGCCTGTCTCCCCGCCTCCTCATACTCGCCGAGCAGGGCCGCCTCGGCCGAGAAGCGCCGCGTCAATTCAGCCGAGGCCGTCTCGTCCCAACCGCTGGCCGTAAACCACGCGCTCAGCTCCTCCGGCTTGATCGCCACGTCTTCACGAAAAGCAGTCACAACGACATTCCGCCAGACCGTCTCTAGTTCGTCCAGAATCGGCCACTGTCCGTCTCCCGCTTCAGCAAACAGAGTCAGCGCCGCAGTGGTTCTCGGTCCCACACGGCTAATCGGCCCCAGACGCGGGTATGCCACGGACAGGCCAGCCGCCGACGCTGCCGGTTCCAGCACTTCGGCCAGGACGTACTGAATGACACGGGCCAGTTCTGTCAGGCCGCCTCGCTCGTCGAGGACAATGTAGGTCTCACCGCGAACGACCCTTTCGGTGGTACGGTTGATGCAGAGCGCGATGCGCGGACGGCTCTCGGGAGGACTGACCCAGCAGTAGAGATGCGGGGGCGAGTGTTCCTTGCCGTTCAGTAGGGCTTCACGCTTGGGCTCGCGCGACCAGTTCAGGTTCTCGAATCGGCGGCCCACCTCAGTGAGAAAGCTATCGATCTGTCCTTTTCGTCCCCGTATCAGGACGTTACGCCAACTGTTGATAACCTCCAGCGCGTCCGACTTGACCCCGAACGGAAATGAGGACAGACGCCGCACAACTGCCGCCATGTCGGCTTGATCATGTCGTGTAAGCCACTCCGCAAGATCGCGCCTTGCCGCCGCGCATTCCTCGACAGTGGCGGCCTCGGCCCCGAATGCTGTCAGGAGAAGCCCGGCAACTTCGGGAACCTCGTCCCAGTTCCCGGCGGTAATCGCGACTCGTGGAAGGACAGCCGTGTTCAGGAGCGGACCATCGACAGCCCCGCGTGCTAGGTTCGGATGGCAGAGGATCAGGGAAATCTGTCCGCTCGAATCCCATGACGCCCCAATGAAACCGCCCTCTTCAAGTTGCTTGAGGACAGCAGGGGCGCACGCTTGCACTACACTGCGCCGGATCACGAGCGGATCGCGGTCCTTCTCTGGGACCGCTGTCAGCGGAATTTCGGTTTCCCGTCCGGCCCAGTAGAAGTGAACGGCTTCAGCCATTGCCCATCCCTCGGGAATGAACTACCTCAACCGCGATCTTACCCCGCCGCCTGTGTCGCGCCTACCCAGTGCTGGCGGCTTTCGCCAATCGGCCAAGACTCCGCAAAGACTCCGCAAAGGGGTCAGACCCCCGGAGAACAATCCAGCAGCCGCATATCGAACGGCCCTTCGTCGTCGGCTCCCAGGCTGATCCCGCTTTCAAGGAGGAACTGCCCCACATAAGACTGGAGCCGGATGCGTTCGGTCGGTTCCCTGCCGCTGGCGGTGCCGGCCTCGACGAACACCCTGTTGCGGATCTCGCCCGCGCCTGCGAACCGTTGCATATACTCGAAACGGTCGTTGCGGCCGAAGCCGCCGATGGTCTGACTCTCCTTTTCGACAAACTTCAGCCGCGGATGCTGTTCGAGGGCTTGCCGCAGCTTCTTCAGTTCGCGGTCAATCGCTTTCTTGCCCAGGGGTGGCGTAAACGCCGTCGGGTCAAGAAAGATGTCGATGTCTTCTGAAAACCGCTAGATCAGGTTCCAACCCTTTGACAGGCTCGTGCCGCCCTTGAAGATTACCTTGCTGCCTGCCTCCTGCTCGATGATGCGCAGCGTTTCCGTGACGAAGTAGTCCTTCTCGATGATCGCTTCGCGCAGACCGCGCGGGCGGAAATGTTCCGCCGCGCGGATGAGTGCCTGCTCAAAGTCCGGGTGTTCAAACAGTTTCAAGGGTTTTGCGCTCCTTCGCCTGCCATTCCCGCGCATACTCAAGCACCGCGAGATTCCCGAAATCAAACCGGGAGAGGGAGTTCAAGCTCCTCCGCAACGCCGAGAGCCGGCTTTCCGGCTGACCGAGCTGCTGGCCGATAGCCCCGAGCATGGCACGGACACGCGGCGGCTCCGACGGCGCAATCTTGAGCAGGCGATCAAAGCGCCCCGGTTCGCGGAAGTAGTCGAGCAGCTTGTCCACGGTTTCTTCGGGAGACAGTTCGCTCGACTTCCCCCGGTTGCGCAGGAAATCGAGAAGCGCGGCGTCGGTCTCGGAGAGCGCCCGCCACGACTCCGGTCGTCGGGTGTGAATGACCGTCTCCTTGCCGACGATTAGCCGCGGTAGACTCGGGCCGTTGGTCGCCACTTCCACCCGCGCCGGGTTTTGCGTGGTGAAGCCGAGCACATTCGCTGCTGCGATACCGGCAGGGAAGACCCTCCTCCGGCGAATCGGCAGGGACCGGACCTGAGCCGAATTGGGCCGGCTTGCCCCGAACGCTGTCGGCCGAGACCGGTAGTACACACCCTTGCCCAGCCGCTGAATCACGCCCTGGCGAGCCAGGCGAGACAATGCCTGCGCCACCGCCATAAACGGCATCCCTTCAAAGTCAGCCATGCGCCAGACCCGTTCACCGCTGGCCTCGATCCGCCTGCGGACGGTTTCGGCCGTCCCCGATCCGGTTTTCTTCTGGTTGGTCCTCATGGTAATGATTATCGTCCAAGGGCAGCATTACGTCAAGTTTTTTTGCTGTAAAACTTGACACATCTGCCGATCAAGTCCTCCTTTCGCCGCGTGTTGCTGAGTCCTCTCAGCGTATCGATCAGGGAAGGGAGCCGTTCAGTTCACCGGCGATCCCAAGCCGGGAGAGGAGAGCCGGGGGACGATGGGCAGCGCGCCAGGCTAAATGGCAAGGTTGGCGAACTCGCTGTTGCGACAGAACCATTGAATTCTCATGCAGTTGCAGCCGGCCAAAAACGAGTTCGCCACTTCGCCATCGTCGGCTGACGGCAGGAAGGGCTTGCGAAGTTCGTTGCTCTCCTTGGCATCACAGCGAAAACGAAACGGGTCGGATTCTCGTCTATGAGAGGGACTGACGCTCCTTCACTCGGCTCCTTCACTCCTGTACGGGAACACGATCATGAACCGCTGGTTGATCGCCGGATACTCGCTTGTGCTCGTTTCTGTCTGTTTTGGCGAGGAAAGGAAAGCAGCCCCGACTGGTTTCGAGGAACAGATTCAGGGTTCCTGGCTCACAGGCGACAGGGTTCCCAATCGCCTGCTGACGCGCATGGTCGTCTCGAAAGACGACAAGGGATGGTGGGTCGAGGTCTGGGCGCTACGCGGGTTGAAGGAGGAGGCGGTGCAGAAGGCGCCTTTGCATCTCTTACACTCGGGGGTCGGCGGCCCGGAAAAGGTGCCCGGAAAAGGGCCGGGTCGGGGTGGGGGTTACCCCCCACCCCTCCCACAGATCCGGACTTGCCCAACTAAGGCATCCGGCTCGTCAAGCCACGGACTCGCCGCCCTTTCCCGCTCGGCTACCTGCTG
>JBBSDR010000241.1:0-7797 GCA_038240465.1 Gemmatales bacterium | reverse complement strand
CCCCCCCCCCCGGGCGGCTAACCACTCAAACCGCTCGCAACGAGTCAACAATATCGGCCCGCGATGCCTGCCATGCGGGAAGCAGGCCGGCGAACACTCCCACCGCTGCCGTCACCACCAGGCCCGTGAGGGCGAGGCCGGCCGAGGGCATGAAGGCGATGGTCACGCCTTCCGTCCCCACGGCCAACTTGCTCCAGGACAGCATTCCCAGCGCGGCCCCGACTCCCAGCAGTCCCCCGGCGAGACTGACGAGCAATCCCTCCGCCAGCACCAGCCCGAAAATGCGCCCGGCCGAGAAGCCGAGCGTCTGCAATACCGCATGCTCGCGCACCCGATCCTGCACGGCCATTACCGTCGTCGTCGCCAGCAAGGCCAGCACCAGGCCGACACAGGCATAGCCGAGATAGTGTGCCAGGCCGATCAACTCCGCCAGGTCGCCGACAGCCCGCGCCTGGAAAACGCCGCGCGGCCGGGTGTCCGTCGCCACCCGGCCATTGTGGAAAAGAGCGTCGATGGCCCGACACAGCGTTCGCGGATCGGCGGCCTCGCTCAGCCGGACCTCGAACTGCGTCACGGTGCCGACAGAGTTGAGGCCGCGGGTTCGCTGGAGGAACTCCAGGTCCGTATAGAGAAAGTTCTCCTCAGAGGCCGTGGCGGCGGTAAACACGCCCGCGACCTGCACCGTCACCTCGCCGACCGAGAATTTCCGGCCCACGACCAGTCCGCGCCGCGAGGCCAGCGCCTGGCCGACAAGGGCGGCGTCGCGATGAGTCTCGAACTCGCTCCAACTGCCCGACACCAGCTTCAAATCGCGAGCCGTCTTCAACTTTTTCGGCGGCACGCCATTGAAGACGACGACGTCGAGGCTGGCCCGGCAGTTGTTCGTGAAGACCTTGATCGGCATCACGTCCTGCACGCCATCCAGTTGAGCAATCTTGCGCGCATAATCCTCGGGCAACTGGCTGGTCGCGGGACAGAAGCGATTGGCCTGAAAGACGATCAGAGTACGCTCGGCCTCGCGTCCCTGCGTCAGACCGGCCAGCCCTTCCTGGACCGCGCCGACGAAGGTGAAGACGAACAGCGCGACGGCCGAGCCGCTGACTGTCAGAGCGGTGCGCGTGCGCTGTCGCAGCAGGTTCTTGCAGACATACGGCATGAACTTCCACACGATCAACCTCCCTTCGAGCGAAGAGCGACGGAGGGCTGCTCCGGTTCGAGCAGTTCTCCCTTTTCCAGACGCAACTGCCGGCGCGCGATGCCGGCGGCCCTGGGATCGTGCGTGACCATCAGGAGGGTCGTCCCCAGTTCATCGTTGAGCCGCTGCAGCAAGTGCAGCACCTGCTCGGACGTCTCCGCATCGAGGTCGCCGGTCGGCTCATCAGCCACGACGATTACCGGATCGGCGACGATGGCCCGGGCGATGCCGACGCGCTGCTCCTGGCCGCCCGAGAGCTGGCGCGGATAATGATCGGCGCGGTCCGTCAGGCCAACGGCTTCCAGGGCGATCTCGACGCGCTTCTCTCTCTCGGCGCGCGACAGGGGCAGAAGCAGCAGCGGCAGTTCCACGTTCTCGTAAGCGGTCAGCACGGGAATGAGGTTGTACAGTTGGAAGATGTAGCCGACGTGCGACGCCCGCCAGTGAGCCAGTTGCGAGCGCGACAGTTTCGCGATGTCGGTGCCGTCCACGACGATTTGCCCTGCCGTCGGCCGATCGATGCCGGCGATCAGGTTGAGGAGCGTACTTTTACCGGAGCCGCTCGCGCCCATGAGCGAGACGAAATCGCCGCGTTCCACGTCGAGACTCACGCCCTTCAGCGGCGTGATAAGTTGCTCGCCCTTGGTGTAGGTGCGGGTCACGTTGCGGATTTCCACCAGCGCCATGATTGACCTCAATGCTTGTCCGCAGGGTTTGGATGAAGCCGCGCCGGTTTCGGCGCGGTCTGCCGTGAGAGGGCGGCAGCTGCCTCCTCGCCCGTCACCACGATTCGCTCGCCCTCGCGCAGCCCCTCTCGGCCTCCGGAAATAAGCCGATCCGCTGCGTTGAGTCCCTCGATCACCTCGACGAAATCGCCGCTGACTGTTCCCAGTTTGACGCTCCGCTGACGCGCCATCCCGGCGGCCTGGTCGGCGATCCATACCCGCGCGCCGCTTCCTTCCGTCTCGACAAGTTGTCGCGGGACCAACAGCCGGAGGGTCTCCGTGGGAATGGAGGGGCCGGGCGCGGCTGCAGCCAGGAAGGTCACCTGCACGAGCATGTCGGGGCGGATCGTCAGTGGAGGCGACTTGATGGCGACCTTGACCTGCAGAGTGTTCTTCTGGATGTCAGCCTGGGACGTCGAAAACAGCACCTCGCCGTCCAGCGGTCCGCCCGGAGCGGCAGGCGTCTCGATCTTCACCGGCTGTCCGGGCCGAACGCGCGGCACGTCTTCGAGGCGCACGTCCGCACGGACTTGCAAGCAGGCGGGGTCATAGAGAGTGACTACCGTACTGGAATCCTGCAAGCTCCCCGGCGTCAGGCCCATCACGCGCATCCCCGGCCGTCCCACCAGAGCCAGGACTCGGCCGGCGACCGGAGCGCGGATAGCCGTCCTCTCCAGACGCAGGCGGGCCGTCTCGATGGCCACCCGCGCTTGTTGCAGACGAGCCTCGGCGGCTTCCAGCATCGCCTCCGCCTCGTCCAGTTGTCTTGTTTCCTCCGTCTTCAGTTCCAGTCGTTTTTGAAGCGCATCGCGGCGCTGCTTCTGGGCCTCGATCTCGCGCTTGAGCCGGCCATTGCGGGCCTCGATTTCCTCCGCCGCTGCGTTGGCTGATTCCTCCTCGTTCCGCGCCTGTTCCAGAACGATCTCCGGAGTCACTCCGCCCGAACTCTGCTTCTTTTCGAGGCTGAAGCGAGCCTGACGCTGCCGGGCCTTCGCGGACCGCAACTGAAAGGGCAGGCTGGCCGACTCCGTTTCCTTCTGAGCGAGGATCGCCTCGACTTCGCCCAACGCAGCCCGCAGGTTCAACGGATGCTCAAGGTTAATGGAGGCGGCCTGACGGCCTGCACGGGCGCCGGCGACCTCGGCCTTGCGAAGACGCTGATCGGCCTCCGCGGTCTTGAGAGCCAGCCGGGCGTCAATGTCAATCAGCGTCGCGACCGGTTCGCCGGCTTTGACCTCCTGGCCTTCGACGACGAGCAACTTCTCGATGACTCCCTCCGTCAGGGCGGTGACGACGACGGGCGTTGGCCGTGGCTCGACCCAGCCCGCCGCCTGGAAAAGCGGCGTCCCTTCCTGTTGCAGTTCGGCCCGCGTCGCCAGCACCGGCACGACGGTCACCGGCTTCGAGGGCAGCAGACTATCGCGCGCCGCCCAGCCGGCGACGGCCAGAAAGCCGAGCAGGACCGTCGCCGGCAACAGATGCCGCGCGACGAAATGCTTGCGCCGGGCCGGCGGGCGCGGAGGAGCGTCATCCCGGCGCACGGCCAGTTGCCGCAGGTCCACGTTGGGATTCATGCTTACTCTCCTTGCTTCTTGACGCTGGGCTGGCGATAGATGCCGCTGGCGAGGATCGTCAGGTTGCCCTCGCTGTCGCGTTTCGCCCGGCCGCGAACGATGACCGTCTGGAGTTCCTTCACGCCCAGCAGTTTCCGGGCGTCAACCGCAACCGTCCGTCCTTGACGGTCCACGACCTTGATCGTGGCCATCCCCTTGCGCAACTCCTCCTGAGAATCGCAGCAGTAATCCCAGGGCGTCGGGCAGTCATCGTCGTCCTTCTCGTTGCACGGCTTGAAGGACGGATCGATGATCCAGAAGCCGGCGCGTCCCTCGATCCACGGGTTCTTGTTTCCGCCGATCCGGCCAACAACGACGACCTCGTCGCCGTCCTTGGAGTCCTTCCGCGCTTCGATGACGCACTTCACCCCGGTAGGCGCTTCGGACAGCAGATACTCGGCTCCGCTCGCGGTCTCATCCTTGCTGTCTCCCGGCGAATCCGCAGGGCCTCGGTTCTGGCTGCAGCCGGCCGCCAGCAGTCCGGCCAGGAGAAGCAGAAGCCAACATTTCGCGTATCGGTTCATGACGTATTCCTTTTCGTGGAAGATGAAGTCAGATTGCCTTGAGTCCCTCGACAACGGACAGGCGCATGGCCCGGACAGCGGGAGGAATGGCTCCCACCACTCCGAGCAGCAGTCCTGTTCCGCAGCCGATGAACACGGCGACGTTGTCCACCCGGAGGGTGAACGCTCCCATGGTGAAACGCACCGCCAAACCATTGATGAGCAGCAGAGCGAAGATAGCGGCGAGCAGCGAGGCGGCGGCGGCCAGGAGAGTCGCCTCCTGGATCAGCGACAGCGCGATGGCGAGACGCGCGAACCCGAGCGACTGCAGCGTGGCCAGTTCGCGGACCCGGCCGGCGACGGCTCCATACATCGTGTTCAACCCGGCGAAGACGCCCGCTCCCGCGATCATCAGGACGACTCCCCACGCCAGCGTTCGCACCGGCCCATAGTGCTTCTGAAGGGCCTGATAGTAGACCGTCTCCGGCGTCGCCTGGATCTCCAGATCGAGCCGTTCCTTGCAGAATTCGTCCACATCCCCCAGAGACGCTCCCGGAGCCAGCGTCAGCGCGACCACGCTCAGGTCTTGGCGTTTCATGGCTTGCTGGAGATCGTCCAGCGGACACCACAACTCGGACTCCAGGGCCGATCCCAAGGCGGCAAAGTGGCCGCTGACGCGCCAGCTTCGCCCCTCGAACTGCACCGTGCGGCCGATGGCCAGCACGTCGCTCTGACGTCCCAACTTGGTGCCGGCGAGACGGCCAACCAGGACTTCGCCCGGCCCCGGCCATTGACCCGTGACGATCTGCAACTTGCGCCGCACCAGGAGGGCCGACAGCGTCACGCCTCGCACCAGGCCCAGCGACGGTGTGTCCCCCTCCGTGACGATCTCGGTCCCCAGGTACAGTTCCGGCGAGGCATAAATCACCGGGTTGCCTCCCGGACCTGCTCGCCGCTGGACCGCCTCCAGGCTGGCCGACAGCAGTCCTGTCGTGCGGCCTGGAATCGAGGAGTTCTCCACGTTCTCGGAAGCGCCCAACGAATGAACGAGGACCACCCGTGGATCGCCGCTGACCGCGAGACTGGCTTCCAGTCCGCGGATAAAGCCGACGACAACGAAGACCAGCAGCACGACGAGCGTCAGCGCGCCGAGGGTCAGCGCACTGCGGCCGGGACGGCGAAACAGATTGCGAATGCCGTATTCCCACGGCAGCAGTCGGAGTCCGAGCATGAAATCCCTCCCGGCAGCCGGGTAAGGAACGGTTGCGAAAGAACTTCTTGCCGCTTGCGGCTTAGCGGACTGGCGCTAAGCCGCAAGCGGCAGGAAGTCAGTCGTAACCGTCCCTAACCGGCGCACTCAGGCGGCGGGATAGTGTTCACGAAATTGTTGTGGGAGCGGCGCGCAGACGAAGACGCGATCCTTCGGCGCGCATGGGAGCGGAGTTATCCGCGCGGAGGATGGAAGAGATCGCAGGCGGAAGGGGGGAGAATGCAGAGCGCACGCTCGGCCAGGAACGACCCCAGGCAGGGCGCGGCATCGAGAGGAGGCGAGCAGTCGCCCATGTAGCAGGGAGCCTTGACAGCAGAGCAGGCGCAACCAGCCGGACAGCAGGGAGAACGCGGCGAAGGGCAGGGCGCGCGTGGAGTTGAGGCGTTCTGATCCCGATCAGAACTTACCTCTTCTGACTGATTCGTGCTATCGCTCGTCTCCTGGCAACAGCAGCAACTTCCGCCCTCACAGCAGGCGGCGCGCACGCAGCAACTCGACATGGAAGAGGGCTGCTCCGCGGCGTCTGGATTCGCGCTCGAAAAAACAGTGGCAAGCGCAGCGACGTTGACGGACGCATTGGCGATGAGGAACATCGCCAGTGTCAACAGGCCTATCAGATGTGGTCCCCGGCGAAACAGCACTGTTTTGCATCACCTGCAAGAGAGAAGGGCATTGCTCTCCTGCCATGCTAAGGGTTTCGGGGGAGCGGGTCAATCCAGGATCGATGCGGTCGATGCGCGAAGGTAGCGGATTTATTCGCCGCGCTGGACGTAGCCATCACCCTTGAACGCCTGCGCCAGCCAGCGCGTCTCCAGGTCGCCCGCGCCGTCAATGCCGTAGTGCTTCTTCAGGGCGGCCTCCATGCCACTCGTCATGCCGTCCTTGAGGAAGCGGGCGAACGTCTGCCGATCGCGCAGGCCGGATAGGTAATCGACCATCGAGACGCTCTGGGCGTAGAAGGCGCCGACGCGCTGGGCTTCCGGCCAGTCCGCCTGCGCCAGCAACTCGTTCATCTTGAAAAGCTGCTTCGCCTCGCGGTGCGCGGGCAAATTGCGCACATGCCGGTCGATCTCCTCGCGCGGCTCGCTCAGGACCGCCATGCCCTCGTCGGCCCAGCGCGGAATCGGCCGTGGCCCGAACTGTCCCGCAAGCACGACGTGCGTCGTCTCGTGCGGCAACGTCTGCGTCAACATGGCCGGGAAATCGAGGCGCAGATGCAGTTGCCGGAGGACGACACGTTCGCCCTGGGTGGCGAGGTTGGCGTGGCCTGGCGTGTTGCCGGCCTGGCCGGTCTCGCGGCTGTAGATGTCCGCGGTCGAATGAAGATAGACGTCGCACTTCGGCGTCCATTCTTCGAGGACGCGGCCAAACCACTTCTTCTGCGCGGCGCTGCGTGCAGCCTCGGCGGCCTTCGCCACTTGCTCGGCCTGGGCAGCCTCTCCGGTGTAGAAGACGCGGAAGTTCGCCGTCTCGGCCACGGAGTAGCGGCCCGTGCGGCTGTGCTTCACCTCGACAGCCCCCGCATCGGCAACCGGCTTCGGGGCCTCCTGTCGCGGCGGAGCGATGTCCCCGCCGCGCCGGCCGGCGATAGTTACCAGGAGCGTGTTGCCGAACGACTGCAGCTTGGCTGTCATGCTCATCGCCTGACGAACCTGCAGTTCGATGGCGGGCCATTCCTCGGCGGAGGGCTTGTCCTGGCGATTGAGCCGATCGACGACGTCGTGCAGTTGGCAGTAGGCCCAGCGTTCGCGAGCGTCGGTCATCGCCTCCGGCATCGTCTCGTTGATGCGTGCGTACAGCGAACCGGCCTCACCATACTGGGCGCCCTTGAAGCACTGATCGGCGCGATCGAGGAGGGCGCTGGCCTCCTGGTAGCGGCGATGGTTCTTGACGCTGAACGGATCGACTCCGGGGGGATCGGCGGGCCGCGGCGCAGGCGGCTCGTCGATCTTGGCTCGGGCGACGAGGGGCAAGGGTTCGGGCTTCGGCGCCTTGACAATGGCTGTGACGGCCGCCGGCGGTGCCGGGGCGTTGAAGTCCATGGCGGAGCCGGGATCGAGGATCTGAAGCCGGCGAATGTAGATGGCGGCGTCTTCGTCCTTGCCGGCCAGCCGGAGCGTCTTGATCAGGCCGCGATAGGCGTCGCGCAGCGTGGCCAGGTACAGAGTACTGCCGTCGATGCGCGTGATTTGCCCCTCCAGAACGTGAACGGCGTTCTGGTAGTCGCTGCGGAGCAGGTGATCGCGTCCCTGTTTGAGCGCGGCCTGCACGGCGAGGGTATTGGTAATTTTGTCGTCTGCCGCGGCGATGCCGTGGAACAGAACGAAGAGAACGAGAGAAATACCGTTCCGGGCCATGTGAGCGTCCTTGCTCGAAGGTCCAGGAAGCGAAGCCGGGCGCATCGTGCGCGCCGGCGAGAAGGTCCAAGCGTAGGACGACGTGGGCGAAAAAACAAGACGGATCGTTCCGCCGCTTGCGGCTTGGCGGGGCT
>JBBSDR010000240.1:0-7812 GCA_038240465.1 Gemmatales bacterium | reverse complement strand
GTGTGTGCAGCACTGGAGTCCTCGTGCGGCACTCCGGTCGCTGACGCTCCCGGCTCGCCGGGGAATAACGCGATCCCGCAACACTCTTTCTCCAGACGAGGACCACGCGTGGATCTGAAACTCGCCGGACAGGTTGCCGTCGTCGTCGGCAGCGCTCGCGGCATCGGCCGGGCCATCGCCGAGACCTTCGCCGCCGAGGGGGCAGCGCTGGCCCTCATCGATCGCGAAAGCAGCGTCACCGAGACGGCAGCGGCGCTGGCCGGCCGATCCCTGCCGCTTATCGCCGACGCCTGTGACTATCCAGCCCTCCAGCGCGCCGCCAGCCAGATCGAGACGACGCTGGGGAGGATCGATCACATCGTCTTCGCCGTCGGCATCGGCTCGGGCAAGTATGGCTTTCCGTTCTGGAACCTCGAACCGGCCGACTGGGGGCGGGTCCTCGAAGTCAATGTCGTCGGCGCCGTCAACGTCGCTCACGCCTTCACGCCCGCTCTCATTCGGCAGCGATCCGGAACGATGCTCTTTCTCGCCTCCGTCGCCGGTCAGATCGGCTCGCAGACCGATCCGCCCTACAGCGCTTCCAAGGCCGCCCTGATCAACTTCGCCCAATGTGCCGCCAAGGACCTGGCACCCCATGGAGTCCGCGTCAACACCCTCTGTCCGGGCATGGTACGAACCGACCTGAATCGGAGTGTCTGGGCCGCGTGGGCGAGCCGGCAACCGCGGGAAATGGTGCAGCCTTACGAGGAGTGGGCGGCGGAGAAGATTCGACGGGTGGTGCCGCTGAATCGCTGGCAGGAGCCGGAGGACATCGCCGCCATGACGGTCTTCCTCGCGTCCGAAGCCGGCAAGAACATCACCGGCCAGACGATCAACGTCGATGGCGGCTTCGTGATGCACTGGTAAGGGAAACGTCCCGCCGTTCGCAAATGGGAACGGCGGGACAGGGGAAGTCGATCAATAGTCGATATTGGCTTTCTTCGCCTGCTTGCGCAGCATCTCGATGACCTGGTTGTCGAAAGTGTTCTTGCCGCCCTTCTTCTTGGTATCCTCGTTGATGAAGTCGCGGCGCTTCTTGTCGAGATCGACTGCTTCGGCGTTCAGCGTCTTGCGCTCGGCGTCGAGCTTGTCGAGGTAATCCTGTCGTCCCTTGACGTCGAGTTTCTTCAACTCTTCGGGCAGCTCCTCGTCCTTCAGCTTTTTCAGATCGACTTCCTTGTTCTTGATGGCGTCGAGCAGATCGTAAGCCGCCGCCTTGCCGTCCTTGCCCGCGAAACCGGCTCGGTCCGCCTTGGCCGCCGGAGCGAGAGCGGTCGCTGCCTCGGCCTTGACCTTGTCGTCCGCCTGCTTGCGGCGGTCACCGTAGACCAGCGTCTTCTTGGCGAGCGAGTCGTTGATCTCGCCCAGGCGCTTATCGAACGGCGTGGCGACAGCCGCGACGACGCCGCCGTCTTGCTGAATGCCGACGTAGGAGCCTTCGGACTTGATGGCGATGTCCTTCCAGAAGCGGGTGCATTCGCTGTCGTTGCCGCACTGGATGGTGTTGATGATGATGCCCTTCTCGCACGCCTTCTTGCAGGTCTCGGGATACTTGACGTCGTCGGTGTAGTCCATGTGCGGCGGCGCGTCGCCGACGAGGAAGATGATGCGCAGCGTACTCTTGTCCGTACTCCACTTGATCTTGTGGACCGAGTCGAACAGCGCCGCGTTGACGTGTTCGGGAATGTCACCGCCGCCCTGCGCCTGGAACGTCTTCAGCTTGGCATGCACCGCGTCCAGGTCGGCCGTGAGGTCGTGGACCTGAGTGATGTAGGCGTCGCCCTTGTCGCGGAAAGCGACCAGGCCGATCTTGAGGTCAGGAGTGGGTTTTCCCGAAGCGATCTGATTGGAGATGGACCAGATTTTCTGCTTGGCACCTTCGAGGAGGCCGCCCATGCTGCCTGTCGTGTCCAGGCAGAAGACCACCTCCACCTTCGGTTTCTTCACCGTCTGTTTGTCTTCGGCCGACAGCGGCGCCACCAGGCTGAGAGCGGCCAGGGCTGTCAGCGTCCAGCGCATCGTCGTACGCATCATGGTTCTGTCCTCGTGTCGAAAAGCCGCCGAGCGCGGCGGCGAAATAGTCTTCCTCTGTTAGACGAACCAGACGCCCGGAAGATTGCTCAGCGTCCGGCCGCGGAAGACCTTCTTGCCGCTTGCGGCTTAGCGGGCGTCAGCGGGCGATCCGCTAAGCCGCAAGCGGCAGGAAGTTATTACGCTCAGCGCCCGCCGAGGAGGTGCCCGAGCAAGTTGTCCTGCGGATAGCCGTGCCCTAGATGCTGGCGAAACCCCTCGGCGAAGGCCGTCCCCAGACGCGCGCCCCGCTTCGCGCCCCATTCTTTCATTGCCCGGATGTATTGATCCAGCCCGTGATGCTTCAACAGCCAGTCGCGCTGGCTGGCGTGACAGAAGAGCATGGCGGCCTTGTCGTCGATGACTGAGGAAATGTCCACGCAAAAGCCCGGCTCCAGCTCACGCCCCAGCGAATCCTTGCCCTCGATCGGATCGCAGTAGTACAGGTGGGGAATCTGTTCGAGAGGCTGGCCGATGCCGCGCTCGGCAAGGAAGTTGGGGATCGGCGCTCCGAAGACGGCGGCGCGAACGATCGTGCTGGTCATCTCGTGGTCGAGCATGTAGTCGGCCGGGCTGTGCGTCAGCACAATGGCCGGCTGTACGGTCCGCAATAAGCGCGTTACTTTCTCCAGGGTTCGTTCGCAGTAGCAGACGAGCAAATCGCGTTCTTCGAGACAGTAATAGGTCGCGCCGATGGAGGAGGCGGCATACTGCCCTTCCTGGCGGCGCAGGGCGGCAATTTCCTCGGCGGAACGGTCAACGGAGCCGCAGTCGCCCGGCGTCATACTGGCGACATGGACTTGCCAGCCGTGTTCGCGGCCCAGTCGAATCAGCGAGCCGGCACAGAGGAACTCCGCATCGTCGGGATGGGCCAGCACACTGAGAATGACAGGATTCATGAAGGCCTTCCGGGGCGAGCGCTACTGAGGCGGCCGCATGCCCGACCGCGGCTGCATGCCCGGAGGCGGTGCGCCGGCGGCAGGCGTCGGTTTCTTCAGACCACGCGCCACCTGAATCGTATTCTTGACGGTGTCCGGAACAAACGGCTGGCCGCTGGAATCCCTGTCGAATGGGCCGACGACTTCCAGATCGGGCTGCAGTTGCGGCCGGCTGAACAGGCTCAGGGCGGTCCAGTCCGCTCCCGCAGGCGCGCCCGCCACGGACTGCCCCAGCACCGCCAGCAGGGCCAGGTCCGGAGCCAGGTTGTTCCCGTTCAGACGCCGATAGAGGTTGATGTACTTCAGTTCCACCTCGTACGTCTGCTCCTGGATGAATTCAATGTGGCGATATTCGGGATTGTCTTCGAGGATCGCACGCCACGCAAGGATACAGTCGGGGTCCTCGAATTTGTCGAGAGCATTGTTCCGCTCCTGTCGAACGAGGCGCAGCTGATCGGCCTGGTAGAACAGCTTCCGCGCCTTGACCGTGCGCGGCTGTTCCTCAATTGCGGACCTGGTCAGGTAGGAATCGAAATTCGTCATCCGGCGGCCTTCGACGTGAGCGGCCAGAAACTGAAACGCCTGGGCCATCTTCTGTTGCTCGGCGGTCAACCGGGACGGATCAATCCGCGGGAACTCGAACTCGGCCAGGTTGAACTCCTTGCGAAAAGCTTTCGCCAGCCGCTCCTTGTTGGCGCGCTCCTGCTCTCCCTCGAACAGCAGGTGATTGTCGAGTCCGAATCGCCTCCACATCTGGTTGGCTTTGCGCCAGGCATCGGAGGACCACTGCCGGCCAACGCCAATGACGGCCGGACGGTCGATATCGGCTGGGCCGCGCTGGAACCAGCCGGTGATGGTAAACGGTTCGTCGTCGTACCAGCCTTCTTCCTGGAGGCGCTCGGCCATGAAGGTCTGGGTGCGAGCCGGCGCGCAGCGGAAGAGGATCGTCTGCATGTTGCGCGGCACGCGCTCGCGGGCCGGATCGCGAACCGGCGCATTGTCGCCGGGGATTTCACCCGGAGGCGGGACACATTCCTGCGCGTACCCGTACCAGGCTCGCCCCACCAGGAAGGGATCGGCGTCGTCGGGGACCGCCTGGGCCGCGAAGTCGTCCGCCGTCGGGTCTTCGGCAAGATACTTGCCGCTCCGCGCCGGCGGCAACACCGGGAAGCGCTCGAGAGGATTGTCGCGGACGGCGCCGTTCTTGAATCCCTGCTCGGAATCGAGCCGGTCAACGTAGAGCGAAGGAACAGTGAAGTTGTCGGCAAGGAACTGCACCAACTCCGCCGCGCTGGCGCAGCGAAACTTGGGCTGTTCGCGGCGAATGTCGTACGGCAACGGCGGCGAATGGAGCCGGCGCGCGAGTTGAGGATGGGCTCGACAAAATTGTTCCAGTTTTTCGTAGTCCGTTTTCTCGGCCACACTCAACACCAGTTGCTGATACCTGGCTCGTTGCGCGGCGGCGGCTGATTGCAGGAAGGATTCCAGTTCTGCCCGGAAACCCTCGGCCGTGAATTCGCTTCCCTCGAGAGGACGCATCTTCCGAATGATGTCTCCGGGGACCCCTCGGGACACAAGGTATTCCAGGTCCTTTGCCGTCAACTGGAAGAAGGAGCGGGGCCGCAATTGCTCGGGGTCGCGCTGCGCCGGTGGGATGCAGCTGAGCTGGAAGAGCGAGCGAAAGGTGTTGTTCTCGTCGGACTGGCAGAGCTTGTGCTGATTGTAGTGGGCCAGTTCGCGGCGCAGTTCGGGCTGGAAGCGGTTCTGTCGCTCTCCCTGAGCCAGCAACTGGATGCCCCGGCTGATGTAAAAGTACTTGTCGTTGACGCGATCGCATTCGCGCGACACGTTGTAGGCCAGGTTCCAGCTCTGGAAAACCCAGGGAATGTTGAGGTGAGGCTGCAAGCGCGTCAGTTGTTTGACCGTGCGTTCCAGGGCGCTGTACTGATTCTTCTTTTGCTGTTCCATGGCCTGCATCCACAAGGCGCAGGTCGCAATGCCGCGCAGACCGCTGAGGCCCGTGCGTGCCGCCGCCCCCAGCAGTTCCACGTCGCCGTGGCTATCCTCGAGCAATCCCAGTTCGCGCGCCTGCCTCTCGACGGCGTAGGTCCGAAACCCCCACGATCCCGCCAGGAGGGCCACGATGAGACTGAGATAAATCAGCTTGCGCTGAAAGATCTGTTGCTGATAAAGATTGGCCATGATGGTCCCTCAGGACGACAATCAATTCGCGCCCGCGATCTCGCGATTGCGAATCAGGTAGAATGAGAGGATCGCCCAGGGAATCAGATAGCCCAGCAGAAGCAAGAACGCCGGGAACAGGTCCTCTCCACCGACGCCGATCGAAAACCCGGTCGCCACATGATCGGTGAAACTGAAACTCTCGACATTGGGAAAAACGTCGAGCATGATCCGCATCAGCCAGCTAAACACCTCGTCGGAACCTTGCGCCACCGAACTCAGCGTCGTTTCTTCCAGCGGCGCGTTCAGATGGTGGCGGGTGACCAGCCGAAGTCCCGCCTCGACCGGGCCGCCGCCAACCGTGGCCCGGTCGGCGATGTCCTTGATAAAGGGCCGGGCCGCGCCTCCCAGGTAGAGGAGCATCACACACAGGAAGCTGATGATGCCGCCCAGTTCGGTGCTGACAGCGACCGCCACGGCGACGATCAGTACCATCCGCATCCACAATCCCAGCGACGCTTTGTAGAAGTTCCACGAGAAGCCGAGCGAGTCGGGCGCATCGGTCGGGCCGTCGCCGCGGAAATACAGGGAATAGCGCGCCATGCCGAGCATTTGCCCGGGGCTGTCGCAGCGAACGCGAACCAGCAACTGGGGAGCGCTCGACGAGGCGCCCTCGGCCGGGGCTTGCCGCGCGTTGCGGATCAGTCCGGCGGGGATATCGACGTGGAGCGTGTGGTTGTTCTCCACCGTCTTGCCCTGGACTTCAAAGTAACCGTACTCCTCGGAGATGTCATTGTCGATGTCGGGCGTCAACTCGACGGTTGCTCCCTTTAGCTCCCGCGCTTCCTGAAACTGCTGCAGCGTGGCCGGGGTCCTCGTCGCGTTGAAGTTGCGCGTCTGGAAGAAGAGCGAGCAGAGGACGCCGCGATTCTCCTGGCCCTTGTTCTCGCGGTAAATGTCGAATCCAAACTCGCAGCGGACGGTGTCGTACTTCGTCAGCGACGCCGGCAGATCGGGGAACGACCAGACGGCATACATGACCGACTTGCGCAGGTTCCGTTCGTCCTGGCCGGAAATGTAGCGGAAATAGTCCCACTCCTTGCCGACGTTCACGCCCTCGGTCTTGATAATGGCCTCGTTCGGGGTGTTCTCTCCCTCAACGCGCTGGAACACCAGGGTGCCATAGACCGGAGCGCGCGCCTTGAGGCTTTCCGCCGCCGCCTCGGGCTTGACGTCGCGCAGGACGTAAAACAGGCTCAGCGTCGTCATGACGAGCAGCAGCAGCGACATCAGCGCGGTGTAGCCGAGGAACCTGCCGAGGACGATCTCGAAGCGCTGGACCGGCTTGGTGACGACAGTATGGATGGTCTGCTGCCTGATGTCGGTGGGAATGCTGAAGGCCGACACGAGTGCCGCGCTGAGCAGCAACAACGGCGTCATGGTGTGAAAGACAATCTCGACATAGTCCTTCAACTGGTTCTCGGCCTTGGACTGGACGAACCAGTTGAGGAACAGCAGCACGAGGATGAGGACGCAAAAGACGTAGAGGATGCGGCGGCGGACGGCTTCCTTGAAGCTGAGGCGGGCAATGGCGAGGATGCGGCGGCCGCTCAGGTGCGGCAGGTTGAACAAAAACGGCAGCATCACGGCGACGAGGATGCATCCGGAGGCGAGGGTCAGGGCCACATCGCCCCAGAGAAGCCGCCACATCGGCGGGTCTTCCGCGGAGTCGTCCCGGGCAAGGGCTGCCAGGACTTCGGGAAAGCGGAGGCCCAGAAGGACGAGATAGCCGAACAGTCCGCCGATCACCAGGACCCGGAACAACCTGCCCTGCGAAGCGAACGAGGCCGACCGCCCCGCTCCTGTCCGAAAGCGCTGTCCCGAAAGGGACAGCAGAGTCCAGAAGAACAGGCAGATGCCGGCCAGGCTGCCGACGACTTGCACCCAGCGCATCAGGCCGCCCGGCACGTCCGCCAGCCGCAAAGGATCTCGTTCGAGAAAGAGAACGCCAAGCATAGGGGGTCAGGGGTCAGGGGTCAGGAGTCAGTGAAGAAAGCAAACCAGCCCAGAGCGCAAGCGACGGGTTCTGACGCCTGACCTATTTTTCCGGTAAATAGCGTCGGCCCGGATGGGCCTTACTTTCCTCGACGATTCGCAGGAAGTAATCCTCCAGCGTCGTTGTCGGATGGCCGACGCTGTCGATGCTGCCGCCGTGGCGCTGAATCAATGCTTCGAGTTCCTGGCGCAAGCCATCGTTCAACTGGATGCTGCTCGCCCGCAGTTCGAGGCGATTGGTGTCTTGCAGGAGCGTCTTGACCGCGCCAAGCGCCTGGAGTTGGCCCTCGTTGAGGATGGCGATTCGGTCGCACACGTCCTGCACGTCCTCAAGACGATGACTGCACATGATGACCGTCTTCTGACGGCCCTTCAACTCGAGGATCAGGTCCTTCATCCAGCGCGCGCCGAGCGGATCGAGACCCGAGGTCGGCTCATCGAGAATGACCAGGTGCGGATCGTTGATAAGCGCTTGCGCCAGGCCGATGCGCTGCCTCATGCCTTTGGAATACTCCTTCAGGATGCGCTT
>JBBSDR010000239.1:0-7817 GCA_038240465.1 Gemmatales bacterium | reverse complement strand
GATTGACCAGCTCGAACGAGGCGCCCTTGGGCTTGACCGAGAAGGACCAGACGCCGCTGCCGCCCGGCTCGCCGCGGAAATCGCAAACGAAGAAGTGTCCGTTATACTTGTCCGGCAGTCCCAGTCCGGGATAGTGACAGATGCCCGACGGCCCGGCAGTGAAGTTGGCCAGCGGCGGCAGGATGTAGGCCGGCTGTCCCTCGTGGCGCGGCAGCCAGAGTTTCTCGTAGTTGAACGGTCCGCGATTGGCCCACTTCGACTTGGGATCGTGCAGTTGACTGCCGTACTGGTAGCTCATGCGCCAGCCGCTATCGCCGCCCTCGGCCACATAGACGAGCCGGGACTGGTCGCCGGAATCGGAGTTATTGTCGATCGTGAACAGATTGCCGAACTCGTCGAAGGCCAACTCCTGCGGGTTGCGCATGCCCCACTGGACGACTTCGAGGTTCGAGCCGTCGAGGTCGCAGCGCAGCACCGCTCCCATGTCGGGATAGAAGAGGTGCTTGCCCTCCTTCGTCTTGACGTTCAGCCCGCGATCGCCGCAGGTGAAATAGAGCCGGCCATCGGGACCGATACGCAGCCCGTGCAGGTCGTGGCCAATGAACGCGACGTGGACGCCATAGCCGGTCGAGAGAGATTGGCGAACGTCGGCGCTATGGGTGCCTTTCGTGTCGCGGAGCAGCCAGAGATCGGGAATGCAGGTGTAGTAGACGTCGCCCTTGCGCGCCAGGACGCCGGCGCCGAGTCCGCTGTCGGCTGACTTGAAGCCATCGGCGAAGACGAACGACCTGTCGGCCTTGCCGTCGCCGTCGGTGTCGATCAGCACACGGATGCGATCGTGTTCGGTCTCGTATTCCTTGAATCGCCCCTTGAGATGTTTCTTGTAGAGGGCGACGCGGTCGGCCACGGTGCGGCTGGCGAGTTCGTCGTCGATCCAGTACATGTGGCTGCGATTGTCGGTGACGCCGCGATGAAGGCGAAACGTCTCGGCAACATAGCAGTGGCCTTTTTCGTCGAAGGAGAACGCGACCGGATTGGCCAGCAGCGGCTCGGCGGCGAAGAGTGTCGCTTCGAGTCCCTGCGGAATGCGCATCCGTTTGAGCGAACCCTCGGCTTCCTTCGAGGCGGCCGCGATGGGCGGGTTGTAGGGTTTGTCGTCCTGTTGCGGAGCGGCGAAACCACTCAGCAGCCAGAGCAAGAGGAAGCTGAGAAGAAGAGACGCGAAGAGGAGCTTGCGCATGGCGCGGTCCCGGTCAAGGCGGAGCAGTCAGGCGAGATGAAGTGAGACTATCGGGACGTGCGGCGGGAAGCAAGTCAACGAGTGAGCGTCAACTCGTCAGACGTTCAGGAACGGTGACGAAAAAACGGGTTGCCGCTTGCGGCTTAGCGGGCGATCCGCTAAGCCGCAAGCGGCAAGATGTTATTCCGCCGTCGTTCCTGAACTTGCAAGCCTTGAATGCGGCAGCTCTCTCACACGAAAACGCCGGCGGTGAAGGTCGCCGGCTGCGCGAAGAAGCTGTCGAGGACGGCCAGGTCGGTGGCGCGGAAGACCTTGACGTGCGGTCCGCCGCCCGGTCCAGCGCCGGTGACGATGTCGGCCTTGCCGTCGCCATCGACGTCTACCGCATCCACGCGCACGCCGCCCGTGAACGACGAGGCGTAGGCGTAGAAGTCGCCCAGCGATGATGCGTCGGCAATCTCGCCGTTGGCTTGCAGTTGCGTCAGCTTCGTGCCGTCCAGGATGCGGACGACTGGCCCCATGGCGCCCGCGCCCGCTCCGGTGATGACGTCGGCCTTGCCGTCGGCGTTGACGTCGCCGGCCGCCACGAACACGCCGCCGGTGAAGCCCGGAGCATAGGCGAAGAAACTGGCCAGCAAGGCGCTGGACGCGATCTCGCCTGTGCCCTGGGTCTGGTTCACCTTGGTCCCATCGACGACGATCACACGCGGCCCGCCGCCGGGGCCGGCCCCGATCACAACGTCGGCCTTGCCGTCGCCGTTGACGTCGCCGGCTGCCACGGTTGAGCCGCCGCCGAAGCCGGGAGCGAAGGCGAAGAAAGATCCCAGCAGGGCGCTGTCGCTGATCTGGCCGTTGGCCTGGACCATGCCGAGCTTGGTGCCGTCGATGACTTTCACTGCCGGCCCGCCGCCTGCGCCAGCGCTGACGATCAGATCGACCGTGCCATCGCCGTTGACGTCGCCGGTGGCCACATAAACGCCGCCGGTGAAGCCAGGAGCGAAGGCGAAGAAGTCGGCGAGGACAGCGCCGTTAGCGCCATTGATGACGCGGACGCGCGGTCCGCCGCCCGCTCCCGCCGCCCACACCACGTCGGCGGTGCCGTCGCGGTTGAAGTCGCCGGTGGCGCGGTGAACCTCGCCAGTGAAGCCGGGGATGGGGGAGGGGTTGGCGACCGTGGTGCCGTTGGTGGTGAGATCGACCACCGCCTGGACGCCGCCGGTCCCTGCCCCGAAGCCGATCGGGAACCTGGCCGGGTTGGGCGGAAGTGTCGTTTCGAGGTTCACTCCGCGCGAGAACTCCGAGGTGTTGCCAATGGCATCGGTGGCGGTCGCCGTCACGATGCGGCCGTTGGCGACCGGGACGTTGAGAGAGGCGGTGAAAGTGCCGTTGCCGCTGGAATCGGTCGTCACGTTGACGAAGCCGAGGAACTGCTGCCCCTCGGCGTTGCCGCCCATCGGGTCCGGATCGCTGGCGAAGAATTCGATGCGATACGTCGAACCCGGGCTGGCCTTGATCGTGCCGGTGATGTCCGTCTTGCCGTTGTCGGGCGTTGCAGAGGTGATTACCGGAAAGTTCTGGAAGTTGTTGGGGTCGTTGGGGGCGCCATGGCCCTTGGAGTCGTTGGGCGTGACGCCATCGTCCGGCGGAAACATGAACTGGTTGGTCAGGTCGATGCCCAGCAGGAAGGAGGGGTTGTTCCGGCCGTTCTTGAAGACGGAGTTCCCTTCGATGGCATTGCCGATGTTCGGTTGTCCGGAGACGGACACCGGGTTGCCGAAGACGGCGATGCCGCCGGTGCCGTTGAACTCGACGAGGTTGCCGGCCCCGGCCGCTGTGCCGCCGATGGTGTTGAATGAGACACCGGGTTCGTTGGCCTGCGGCGGTCCGAGAGGCGCGCCGAAGCCGTTGGAACTGCGCAGGACGATGCCGTGCAGCAGGTTGCCGGCCGGAGTGATGCCGTCGGCGCCGACGCCCGAGTAGTTGCCCTGGATGATGTTGCTTTGGCCGCCGTCATCAACCTCGATGCCGGCGCCATTGAGGCCGACCACGTTGCGCGACCCCGCCGTGGTGCCGCCCACGGTGTTGAGGTTGCCGCCGGAAATCTCGATGCCGAAGAGGTTGTTGCCCTCGGCCGTTCTCGGGGCCGGCCCGGGTTCCGTTCGGTTGCCGACGCTGCTCTTGCCGTCGGCGGCGACGCCGACGAAGTTGTTCACGATGATGTTCCTCGTCGCGGGCGCCGTCAAGTCGCCGACGATGTGAATGCCGTCGAGAGCGTTGCCCGAGACGACGTTGCGGTCGCCCAGCGCCGTTGTGCCGATCATGTTGTTCGAGGCGTTCTCGACGCGGATGCCGTCGCCGGCGTTCGGGAAAGTGCCGTTGGGCATGCGCATCGTGCCGGTGGGATCGACGCCGATAAAGTTGCCGACGATCGAGTTGGCGTCCGACTGGACCCCGATGCCATCGCCCGCGAAGCGGTTGACCACCAGGCCCTTGATCGTACTGCCGTCGCTGCCGGCACCGAGGGTCAAGCCATCGGCAGCGGCGCCGGCGCTGGTCCCATTCAGTTCGATGAGAAGAACCGCATTGTCGCTGTTGGCCAGGGTGTTGACCGAGGCCACGCCCTGCGTGTAGCCGTTGATTGTCAGCGGCTTGACGATCGTCGGCAGCGGAGTCGTCGTGACGTTGATCGTCTTGACGCCGAGGCCTGGAATGTTGAAGTTGATCGTGTCGGCGGTGCCGTAAGCCCCGACCGCCACGACGTCGGCGTTCACGTTACTGCCCTGGTTGATCGACTGGATCGCCTCGCGGAGGGTCACAGAAGCATCCGCCGCGATCGTATCGCCGGTACCCGTCACCGTGATGGTTGCCGGGGTAATCCGGTCTTCGAGCAGTTCGACATGAAGGGGGAGACGTTGCGGGCGCTGACCTTTGCGGCGCGCGGCGGAGGACCACAGACGAGCAAACCAGTTGTTCATGGCACACCCAGGGGAGAGACTGGAAATACGGGTTACGACGTTCCGAGTCTATTGTCGTAATCGTTGGAGGATTGTATTGCAAGGAGAAAATGGGAAATCTGGAGATTCTGGATATGCTTCTCTCCCTGAGAGGTCGCACATCTGCTTCCGGCAGTCAAACAGGGCCGGTCGTGTCGCCAAACCGGTCGAAAGCGCGTTCTTGCCTCACAGGACCGGCGGCAGCGGGACGCATTCCTTCGCCGTCTCAAGTTGCCGCAATGCTTCCAGCCCCTTCTCGTCGAGCATCACGCGGCGGATGCTGCTCGCTTTTCCCGTCGCGGCGTCAAGGTCCACGATGGCGCCGCCGATGCGCGGGTCGCCCTCGGCCACGTCGAACATCGTGGGTACGAACGTCACCGTCGTCGTCAGAACGCGATCGATGCGGCGTCCCAGCACGCTTTTGTACGGTCCGGTCATGCCGACGTCGCAGATGAAGGCGGTGCCGCCCGGCAGCAGCTGCTCGTCGGCCGTCTGAACGTGTGTGTGGGTGCCGAGGACGGCGCTGACACGTCCCGCAAGGTAATGGCCCAGCAGATACTTCTCCGCCGTCGCCTCCGCGTGGGCATCGACGAGGATGCAACGCGCTCGTCCCTCCAGTGCCTTCAGCACACGATCCGCCGCGAGGAAGGGACAATCGACTGGACGCATGAACTGCCGGCCGAGGACGCAGAAGGCGGCGACCGTCGTGCCGTCGCTGGCCGTCGTCAGGGCGAACTCACGTCCGGGAGCGCCGGGAGGGAAGTTGGCCGGCTTGCAGACGCGCTCGTCCTCCTGGAGCGTTGCGATAATCTCCGCCTTCTTATAGATGTGATCGCCGAGTGTGATCAGATCGACGCCGCTGCCGCGGATGCGCCGATAGAGCTTGGCGGTGATGCCCGAACCGCCGGCTGCGTTCTCGGCATTCGCGACAACGAGATCGATGCTTTCGGCGCAGCGCAGCACCGGCAGCGCCTTCTGAAGAAAGTCGATGCCGGGTGCGCCAACGACGTCGCCAATGAAAAGAATGCGCATGGAAAAGCCATCATTAAGCCACAGAGAAGACAGAAGAGTTTGACCACGAATTACACGAATCACACGAATGAAGACAAAATCGAAGAAGAGAATTGAGTAAGAACACAAGACAGACTGGACGAACGCGGAGCGCAGACGCCGACATGCTGCATCCTCTTTCTTCTCTTACCCAATTCCTTCTCTGCTGTTTTCATTCGTGTGATTCGTGTAATTCGTGGTCAAACTCTTCTCTTTTTTGTGGGTTGTCCTTATCGTGCGTACTCGACGGCGCGGGTTTCGCGGACGACCGTCACCTTGATCTCGCCCGGATAGTGCAGCTGCTGCTCGATGGCGCGGGCGATCTCGCGGCAGACGCGCGTGGCGTCGCTGTCCGACGTTTGCGAGGCGTTGGCGATCACGCGCACCTCGCGGCCGGCCTGGATCGCATAGGCATGCTCCACCCCGGGGAAGCCCGATGCCACCGCCTCCAGTTCCTCCAGCCGCTTGACGTACTTCTCCAGTGTCTCCCGCCGCGCCCCCGGCCGAGAGGAACTGATCGCATCGGCCGCGGCCACGAGGACCGTGTAGATGTGATCGACCGTCACGTCGTCATGATGGCCGACGATGGCGTGCAGCACCTCCTTGCTCGTCTCGCCATAGCGCTTGGCCAACTCGGCGCCGATCTTCGGATGGCCGCCCTCCATCTCGTGATCGGCCGCCTTGCCGATGTCGTGCAGCAGTCCGCAGCGCCGGGCCAGTTTGCCGTCGAGGCCCAGTTCGTCGGCCATCATCCCGGACAGGTAGGCAACTTCGAGCGAGTGCTGCAGGACGTTCTGGCTGTAGCTCGTGCGGAACTTCAGCCGGCCCATCAGGTGCATCAGCTTGTCGTGCAGAGTGCCGATGTTGGCCTCCTGGACCGCCTTCTTGCCCACCTCCATGATGTGCTTTTCCATCTCGGCCTGCGTCTCCGCCACCACCTCCTCGATGCGCGACGGATGGATTCGGCCGTCCTGGATTAGCTTTTGCAACGACAGACGGGCCGTCTCACGGCGGACGTTGTCGAACGCGCTGACGATGACCACTCCGGGCGTGTCATCGACGATGACGTCCACGCCGGTGCATTTCTCGAACGTGCGAATGTTGCGGCCCTCGCGGCCGATGATGCGTCCTTTCATGTCGTCGGAGGGAATATCGACCGTGCTGACCGTCGTGTCGGCCGTATGCTCGGCGGCGTAGCGATGAATGCAGGTGGCCAGCACCTGTCGGGCCTTGTCGTCGCAGATGGCCTTGAGGTTGTCCTCATGGCGGCGCAGGCGATGAGCGATTTCATCCGACAACTCAATCGTCAACCGTTCGAGCAGCAGCGCCTGGGCCTGGTCGCGCGACAGGCCGGTGATCCGGTGCAGTTCGGTCAGGTGCTTCTGATGCAATTCCTCGACTTCTTCGGATCGTTTTTCGACCTCGGCCTTGCGCTCGCCGAGTTTGCGTTGACCGTTTTCGACGGTGCGTTCCTTCTTGACCAGGGCCTGTTCCTTCTGTTCGAGGCTGTCCTCGCGTTTTTCGATGCGGCGTTCCTGTTCGCGCAGTTCGTTGCGTTTCTGGTCGGCCTCGCGTTCGAGCGTCTCGCGTTTCTGATAGCTGTCTTCCTTTGCATCCAGTTCGGCCTTTTTGAGGATGTTCTCGGCCTCGCGTTTGGCGTTCGTGATGACTTCGGTTGCCTGGGTATGGCTATTGTTGATGCGGAGGCGGTCGGCAAGGCGAGCGCCACCGAAACCAAGGAGCAATCCCAGGAGCAGGGCCAGGCTGGTAAAGACGATTACCAACAGAGGGTCCACCGGCGCACTCCTTCTCGAGGGAGCACGAGCATCCGGGTACACGAGAGACAGGCGGAGAGGCCCCCGTCTCGCGTGCGGGACAACACGGAGAGGGAGACAACCATCAGCAGAGAACCGCTGGCCGGCCGCCAAACCAGAAAGGGGGCAGCCGGCGACCGGTCACAACCGCGGCGAGGGCGGTGGACCCGCTCGAATGCTCGACTGGTGAAGAGGAGGGAAGCGGTCGGCAAACGGCACGCGGCCGGCTTGAGCCAGCAACTGGAAAGCTGCGGGAGGTTCCGGCGCGTGATGGCTCCGAACCGGCAGTCCGCCCGAGAACGACAGGAACGTCGCGATCGGGAGGAGTCCGCCCAGGACCAGCAACACGCACAGCAGGAAAAGGAGCACGTTCAACTCGTGACTCGATCCGCCCTCGCGTTCCCGGGGAACGCCCGGGGAGGGTTGTCTTGGTTTCTCTCCGCGTTCTCCGTTCGATCCGCCGCCTATCCCGTCGGATGGGAAGGCGAGCGGCCCGGAAGATCGCGGACCTCGTCAAGATTACATGGTTCAAAACCTCTTCCGATCTTCAGACCGGAAGTGGTATTGGTTCGATCTCACGAGGTATTATGGAGCTTGCGGCGTGGGCGCGTCAACAGAAAAGACCGAGAGAGTGAGAATCGATCTTCGCACCAAGGCGAGCGTGGAGGCGTCAGCCCGATGTGTTTTTAAAGCCCTCGTCGGTCTGAGAGGCTGTGTAAT
>JBBSDR010000238.1:0-7847 GCA_038240465.1 Gemmatales bacterium | reverse complement strand
CGATCTATCGCCATCTCCCATTAGATCGAATTCAAGACAGTGAGCGATCCAGAGTCCTTGTTCCTTGTAGAGAACGGCTCTGAGCGGAATGCGGAGTGGTTTCATCGAGTTCACCCCTACCTTGGCTGAAAAAACAAGGTGAGAGACTTTCCCCTTTCCGGGATTTTTGTGTCATCCGAACTCAAAAAATCCTCATTCTCGTTGTTCGAGATCGCTCCCTTTCAGGGTCCGGTTAAATGATACACACTCTAAGTCATTGAATCAATAGGATTTGCGGCGAAAACCCTAACTTCGCAACTTCTTTCCTGAGGAGCCACTTGTGACGATTGTGCCGAACCCAACCGCGCAACAACTGTCTTGCTTCACAGTTGTTTCAATACCAACCAGCCCCGAGCGAGAGTTTTGAAGTTGCGCTGTTGGAGACCGTCAGAAGAGAATAGCCACAAAAAACACGAGAAGACACAAAAAGGAAGGGAAGACCAGAGATTGTCCGAGGAACTGATGTTGCCGATCCGACTTCTCTCTTCCTCTTCGTGACTTTTTGTGTTTTTTGTGGCCATTCTCTTGCTCAGCGCAACTTCAAAGAGCGCGAGCGAGGGGTTTTTGCGAAGACACCCACTCGCTTGCGCTCGGGGCTGGTCGCCATGAAACCGCTGCCTGGATTAACAATCAGCGCCAGACAGCGTAAAGGGTCATCCCGAGATAATCGCGGACGAATCCCGCCTTCTCCAGCAACTCTCGCCCTGCCGTCGAGGTCACGGGCTGTCCATTCCACTCATCGACCGTCAACTTGTGGCGGATGTTGCCGCGCGCCTGACACAGGGCCGGCAAACAGCCGACCGCTGCCTCGATGTCCTCGCGACTCGCCGAGGCCAGGGCCGTCAGCTTCTTCCCATGCTGCTCCACAAGCAGGATCGGCTTGCCTGCGCGCAGGACAATCCAGTTGCCGGAACGGCGCGAATAGGAACGGGTGCCGCCATCCAGCAGCGGAATGTCCAGCGGCGCGCCTGCCCCATAAAGATTGGCCGGGTCGAGACTGTGCAGCAGGATGACGGGCGCGGTCGCCGTCGAAGGCAGATGCTGCTCCTGAAGCAGACGGCACGCTTCCGGCAAGGCAAACTGCGCTCCCGAGAGGCCCTCCGCGAAGTAGCCGCGCCGCACCTCCCCCGCCAACTCCATCCGCGACAGCACTTCATACAGGATTCGCCACGGCGGCATCCAGGGATCACACAGGGCCAGTTCCCGCGCTGCGATGCCGTAGCGCAGCAACAGACGCGAGGCCATCAGCACGGCCTGCGTCTCCGGCGACGTGCCAGTCGCCCACGGCAACAGCGACCAGCGTCCCTCCGGCCTGGCACTCGCGCGCCGGCGCAGGACAGCCCGCACGGCGTGTCCCGGCTCCGTGTTCGCCGGGCTTTCCTGGCGTCCACGACGGATGACGTCAAAGAGATCGTTGGCCACCAGCGACCGCGCCATCAGCGACCAGAGGGCGTCGCGGACCACACTCGGCGCCATCTCCGCCGCATGAGCGAGATCGACGACAAACGAGGCGCCGCGCTGGCGCAACAGATCGAGGATGTGCTGTTCCTCCACTGACAGGGGTATGTCACTCGCCGGCGCAGGCAGGGCCGTCTCCAACACCTCCTCGCGGTCGAGAAAAGCGAGTGAGCCATTTGCTTCCATATCGCCCCGGGCGATCCACACGCCCGCGCCGCCGGCAATCCACTCGTCGAGCCAGCGCGGCTGATAGTCCGGAACGCGCGCCGGCAACACCGCTTCTTCCCACACCGAAGCCGGCAGCGGCAAGCCAGACAGCCGCACAAGAGTCTCGGCCAACCCCTCGACGCCCCCTCGGCGATTCGAGGGAGTGCAACCCTGCCAGACGAGCAGGAAATCAACCAGTTGCGGGGCCGAACAGGTCACCACCTCGCGCCGCAACAGACCGAGACTGCCGCGCTGCACCTGCTCCAAATTCTCCGGCGCGGACCACTGCATGGGGACACCATCGACAAACGGCACACTCACCGCCCGTCCCGTCTCGGCCCACACGCCCAGTTGCCTCTCCGCCCAACTGGCCTCGAAGGGATAACGAGCGAGGATGTCGGGCAGGCTGACCAGGGCGTGCGTCCGCAGGAAACGATCGAGGAGGGCCGACGCTGCCTCTTGCTGCTCCGGCGACGAGACCGGCTCCAGTCCAAACGCTCGCCGATACAGTTCGTGCTCCTCCACCAGCAGCCAGCGCGACCGGCGCGGCGTCCCGGGCAACTCAAGCAAACACGCTCGCCCTTCACTCTGCAACTGTTCGAGGAAGCCAGCCATCGGTCCTTCCAACTCCGCCGGCGCCAGGTCGCCCAGGCGCCGCAGCCACTCGGCCATTTCCGCGACGGTGCGCGGCGGCTGGCCGACGCCGCGCAGCCGTCGTTCGACCTGATGCACCGCGCGCGGATCGAGCAAATGTCGATGGTCCTCCGGCGCCAGCAACTGCTGCAAGACTTCGCGATCCAGGGCCGGCGAACCCTCGCGCTGGCCTTCGACGGTATCCTGCTTGTAGAGATTGGCGGCCGTGAACGAGAAGACGATGCTGGCGGCGAACGGCGACGGCAACTCGCGCCGGCTGGTCTCGATCGTGATGCGTCCTTCCTGGATGTCGAGCAACAACTGCTTCAGGCGCGGCACGTCGAGATGATCGTGCAGGCATTCGCGGAACGTCTCGACAACAACGGGAAAATCCGCATGTTTGCGCGCCACCTGAAGCAGATCGCGGCCGCGCAGCCTTTGCAGCCAGAGAGGGGCGCGCTGGCCGGCCTTGCTCCGCGGCAGCATCAGCGAACGCGCGGCGTTCTGCCGAAAACGCAGGGCAAACAGAGCGCTCTCCGCCAATTCGGCGATGATCCGCTCCTCGACGTCGTCCGGCGTCAGTCCCTGCAACAGATCGAGGATCGGCTCATCGCTCTCGGTCAAACGAACGAGGATGCCGTCGTCGTGATGCAGACACTGCGGCCGATAGCCGAGACGTTCGTTGAGGCGATGTTCCAGGGCCAGCCGCAAAGCTGAATGAAGCCGGCTGCCGAACGGGCTGAGCAGGATCACCTGCCAGTCGCCGAGTTGATCGCGCGACACCTCGACCGCCAGGCTTTGATCGGTCGGCAGCTTGCCGCCGCCGTCGAGTTGCCGGCGAACGTGAGACAGGAGGTTTCGCGCCGAATGCGGCTCGAGGAAGTAGCCCTCTTCGAGCCAGCGCAGCACGCCCGGCTGATCGAGCCGGCCGCGCAGTTCGCGCAGAAATCGGCCGATGGCGAGTCCCAATTCATGCGAGCGCCCTGCCCCCTCGCCGCGCCAGAACGGCAGCACCGCATGCGCCCCTTCCGCCGCCGCCACCTCGACGCGATCCGAATCGATGCGCGTCACGCGCCAGGCGTTGGTCCCGAGCAGAAAAGCATCGCCGACGCGGCGCTCGTAGACGAACTCCTCATCCAACTCGCCGATGCGAACGCCGCTCGTTGTGTAGGCCATGAACTGGCCGGTATCGGGAATGGTGCCGCCGTTGACGAGGGCGACCTGCTGGCTTCCGGGCAGGGCGTGCAACTGGTTGTGGACGCGATCCCAACTGATGCGCGCCTGGAGTGCGGCGAGGCGAAACCGGCCGCTGACCATCTCCAGCACACTCTCGAACGCGGCTGGCGACAGATCGCGATAGGGATACGCGCGACGAACCAGGGCGAGCAGTTCCGGGACCAACCACGAATCCATCGCCACCATCGCGACAACCTGCTGGGCGAGGACGTCGAGACAGCCTGTCGGCACGCGCAACTCCTCGACCCGGCCGGCAGCCATTTCGTGAGCGAGGACGGCCTGTTCGAGCAGGTCCATCGGCGTGCGCGGAATGAGCCGGCCCTTGCTCTTCTGGCCGACGAGATGTCCCGCCCGGCCCACGCGCTGCAGTCCGCGCGCGACGCTGCCCGGCGAGGCAACCTGACAGACGAGATCGACCGCGCCCATGTCGATGCCCATCTCCAGCGACGCCGTCGCCACGACGCACGGCAGCCGGCCGTCCTTCAGCGCCTGCTCTGTCTCGCGGCGCACTTCGAGGCTGACGCTGCCATGATGGGCATGGGCAATCTCCCTCTGTTCGTTGAGGAAGGCGGTGATGCGCTCGACGCCGCGGCGGTCGTTGGCGAAGACGATCGTCGAGCGATGCCGGCCAATCTCGTCGCGCAGCAGTTGATAGATCGACGGCCAGACGGACTTCTCCGGCAGCGGCCCGAATTGATCCACCGGACTGACCACGCGCAGGTCGAGTTCCTTTCGCTGCCCTGCATCAATGATCGTCACGGGACGCGGGCCGCCGAGAAAGCGCGCCACTTCTTCGAGGGGCCGCTGTGTCGCCGACAGACCGATCCGCACCGGACTCTTGAGGTTGATGGCCTCCAGACGTTCGAGCAGCAGGGACAGAAAGACGCCGCGCTTGTTGCCGCACAGGGCATGAATCTCATCGACGATGCAATGCGTCACGCCGCGCAGCCCCTCCCGGCCGCGCGACGTCAGCAGCAGATGCAGCGACTCCGGCGTCGTGATCAGGACGTGCGGCGGGTGGCGCTGTTGCCGTTGCCGATCGGCGGTTGACGTGTCTCCCGTGCGGACCGCCGCCTCGATCGCCGGCAGCGGAAAGCCCATCTCGCGCGCCACCCGCGCCACACCTTCGAGCGGCTCCTGCAAGTTGCGATGGATATCGTTATTGAGCGCTTTCAGAGGCGAGACATAAAGGATGCGCACTCCGCGTCCCGGCTGCGGCTGACGCCAGAGATGATCGAGACAGGCAAGGAAAGCGGCGAGGGTCTTGCCGGAGCCGGTCGGCGACAGGATGAGCGTGTGCTGTCCGGCGGCGATGGCGGGCCAGCCCTGCTTCTGCGGCGGCGTCGGCTCGCCCAGCGTCTGGCGAAACCACTCGCGCACCGGCGGCAGGAACAGATCGAGTACATTGGCTTCCATGCGGATATTGTACAGATGTGCGCATCGTGCTCGGTTTATCTCAGGGTGGAGTGACGGGTTCGCCGCCGCGGATGGTGGACGCGGCCCGGTAGACGCGCAGGTCGATGCTGTCGGCGACGAAATGCACCGAGCCGTCCGCGTAGGCGAAGTGGAGTCCACCCGTGTGGTTGCTCCGGAATGACCAGGTGTTCGGCCAGTCGGCGGGATCATACAGGCTGCCGTCCGCCCGGCGAACGTTCGGCGGGATGGCGCAGGTGCCGTAGGTGTTGTTGGCGTAAGGCCACGACAGCCAGCGATTCTGCGACGACAGGTCCTCGCCGAACATGAAGGTGGCGCTGGCCCCGTCGGTAATGTCGCGCAGGTTCAGCCGGCGAGCGTAGTCGGTGCGGTAGAACATGCCGTCGCCGTTGGTCAGGCCGTCGTAGGAGCCGTTGGTCCCGAGGTTGCGCCAGTCCGTGTGATGGAACCGGCCAACTCCGGTGTAATCGTCGCCCCAGTTGGCGCCGCTGACGCCCTTGTAGTTGGTCTGGCCGACCGGGAAGCCGTCGAGGTCGCCGGCATCGAGTCTCGGTTCGCCGCTGTTGGGGTCCTCCGGGCAGAGGAAGACGGCGACCTGCCGCGAGGCGACGCCGCTCTGGCGCAGCGTTTTATTGGGGATGCCTCCCTGCCGGTAGAGCGGTCCCTGGTCGAGGTAAGGCAGCATCCGAGCAAGAGGACTCCAGGCGTAGGAATCGGGGCCGATACCATAGGGTCCGTCGAACTGGCCGTAGGGGAGCCGGTTCTCCGTGAAGTGATACTGCAGCGCCGCGTAGGCCACTTGCCGGAGGTTGTTCCGGCAGACGGTCCGCGCCGCCGAGGCGCGGACCTTTTGCACCGCCGGCACGATCATGCCGACGAGGATGGCAAAGATGGCGATCACGACGAGCAGCTCGATCAGCGTGAAGCCGCGGCGCGAACTCCGGAAGGCACATTGCATGGCGGCCTCACTTTCGCAGGCGCAGGTCATAAGCACCGGGAGCGGCTCCGGGCGCGACGTCGAACACAAGTCCCGAAGTTTCGACGGCGCAGTAGCGATCCGGAATGAGCGAGCGCCGCCGGTGGTAGGGCCGGCGCGGGTCGGACGGCTCGGTGGCAATCAGCATCACCCAGTAGCGGCCCGGCGGCACGCCCGGCTTGCCCCCGGTGGACAGCGAAAAGCGCCCCTCCACGTCGATGTCGGCCGAGGGCGGGGTCGGGCTGGACTTCGGCAGGCGGCCGTCGGGATAGAACCAGAGCTTGCCGATCTGGTCGGAGCGGAGCGTCAGCGGCTGGCCGTCGAGGAACACCCGGCCTTCGACAGGGACATACTCGGTGGCCCCCGACGAGTTTCGCCCCCAGGCCAGCCAGGCACCAACGCCGGCCAGGCAGAGCAGTGCCAGGAGCAACCATTTCCTCCGGCCGCGCGCAGGCTCGCTCGCTGGAGGCGGTTCGCGCCAGGATTGCCGTACCTGGGCCGTCATCGTCACACCCCCACCAGGCAAGGCGCGTGTCGCGGCGTCAGCCCGACGTGTTCCTTCGGCGGACACGTCGGACTGACGCTCCGACGCTCGCCATCGTCCTTCCTCGCCACGACGAACAGGACGCTTCCTTCGTCTCCCTCTTCGGCGCGGAGCCGCTGAAACAGCTTGCCGGCCCAGGCGCGGAACCAGCGCGGCTGGCCCAGCGCCGGCCAGCCGAGCCGGCGGCGGAGCAGGTAGGGCCACGAGGCCGGCAGCAACCGGTCCCAGCAGCGCGTCAGGCCCGGCGGCACCACCTTCTTGCATGCCTCGATGCGGAAGCCGGCCTCCACCAGCCGTTCCTGCCACTGTTCTATCCCAGTAAGGTTGTGATGGCCGAAAACCCTGTCGTGCGCCCGGCCGTAGAGGCGGCCAAGCCAGGGGAGCCACAAGCGACGCAGCAGCCGGGGGTAGAACAGATGCCGGTGCAGGTCCGCCAGGACGACGGTGGCCGCGAAGATGCCACCGGGCGCGAGTACACGATGGGCCTCTGCCAGAACCGCCTCCGGCTCGCGGATGTGCTCCAGGACCGACACCGACAACACCGTTTGAAACTGACCGTCCTCGAATGGGAGGCGACGGGCATCGGCCAGGCGGCAAACCCGATAGTGGCCGCCGCGCCTGGCCTTGCCCAACTGAGGCAGCGAGACGTCCACACCGACATCAATGACGCCGTCGATCGCGGCGGCCGCGAACTGGCCGCAGCCGCAGCCAAGGTCAAGAATCGGCCGAACGAGCGACACATGCCTGAGGTGTTCGACCTCGGCGGCGCGGAACAGGGCGTGGGCCAACGGCGCAACGGACAGGTACGCATCGAAGATGTCGTCAAGCTCGCGGAACCGCACCTGCTGGTCGAGCGCCTGCATGACAGCCTCCACGAAACCGCGTGATACTAGACTTGCGAGTCCACTCGTGCCTCGGCAGCATCGCGCTCAAGGGGGCGGGCGACGGCAAGTCAGCGGCGGCCTTTTTCAAATCAACTCTCTCCGGACCTCTTCCAACGGTGAGAGATGCAAGTAGACATGAACGCAATCCTGCCGCCGTGGACAAATCAAGATGGGCCCATGCTCTTTCGAGGAGCCAGCGCTCACGACGACTGGCGCTATGTCCTCACTGTATGCGTCTATCGTACCAGTTTGGGGGCCATTTGTCGAGGGTTGAACTCCCTAAAAGCGGAATCCCGCCGGGTAACCGTTCACCGGCGATCTGGCCAAAAAACGTAGCCGGACTACAAAGATGGCCATGGTAAACATGAGGCATAGCACCTGTAGTCGTTGTGCGGATTGGGAACAACGCTGCTGCGCACTCCAAGCAGAGAACGAT
>JBBSDR010000237.1:0-7848 GCA_038240465.1 Gemmatales bacterium | reverse complement strand
GCCTTGATGGCGTCCGGGCTGGCTCGCCACTTCTCCGGCAAGCGCACGACCAGCGGGAAGCGCAGTTGTCCTTCGACCACCTCTCCAAGCGGCTTGCTGCCGATGGACTCGACAAGGTCCAGCACCGCCTTGGCTGAGAGACCATAGCGTCCCAGTTCCTCCTGCTTGATCTTGATCTGGAGGACCGGCTGGCCCGTCACCTGCTCGACGCTCACGTCGGCTTTGCCCTCGATCTTGTTGAGAATGCCCTCGATCTCCGCCGCCTTCTTTACCAACTCGTCGAAGTCGTCGCCAAACAGTTTGATACCCAGGTCCGAGC
Organism: Gemmatales bacterium; assembly: GCA_038240465.1. GTDB lineage: Bacteria > Planctomycetota > Planctomycetia > Gemmatales > Gemmataceae > JBBRIK01. The sequence goes on along the minus strand of JBBSDR010000237.1, from coordinate 7,529 downwards.
GGACGCCCGAGATCATCTCGTTCATACGCATCTCGATGGGCTGAGAGATGGAGAACCGCTGGCCCGGCAGGTCGCGCAGCGTCCGGTCGATCAGCACGGCCAGGTCGGCCTGCGTTTCCGCCGTCCTCTCATTCAGTTCGCCGATCAACTCTCGAGTCCTCTCAGGGTCTTCCCCACGCTGTCTGGCCAGCGATTTCAACTCCCCGACTCGTTTCCGCCGGGCGGCGGTCCACTGGTCGCGCGGCTTGAGCGTGATGTAGAAATCGGTCAGTTCCACCCCCATCGGATCGGTGGCGATCTCCGCCGTGCCGATGCGCGACCAGGTGTGTTCCACCTCGGGAAAGGACTCCAGAACCGCCTTCTCCATCTTCGTGTTGAGCTGGAGCGACTCCTCCAGGTCAGTCCCCGCCAGCCGGACGACGCCGAGGGTGATCGACCCCTCCGACAGTTTGGGAACGAACTCCGAACCCAGATGGGGGGCAATCATGCCGAAGGACAGGACCAGGACGCAAGCGGCGAACCCGACCACGAAGAATTTGTGGTGCATGCACAGCCGCAGGATCGGGTTGTGAATGCCGTGGGCAATCCGCATCAGCAACGGCTCTCTCTCGTCGATCTTCCTCGGCAGGATCAGGCTGGCCAGCACCGGCATGAGCGTCAGCGACAGGATCATCGACCCCATCAGGGCGAAGATCACCGTCAGCGCCATCGGCCGAAACAGCTTGCCCTCGATGCCCTCCAGGGTCAGGATGGGCAAGTAGACGATCATGATGATGAGTTCGCCAAACATCGTCGGCTTGCGCACCTCAATGGCGGCGTCGCGGACGACTTCAACGTGACTGCGGTTCTCCGCGTCTCCGTGGGCAATATGGCGGACGCAGTTCTCGATCATGACGACCGAGCTATCGACCACCATGCCAAAATCGACAGCCCCCAGGCTCAGAAGGCTGGCCGCGATGCCGAAGCGATACATTCCGGTGAAGGCGAACAGCATCGCCAGCGGGATCGCCGCCGCGACGATGATCGCTGCCCGGATCTTGCCCAGGAACAAAAACAGGATGGCGACAACCAGCAGGCCGCCTTCAAGGAGGTTCTTCTTGACGGTGTCAATGACATAGTTGACCAGCTCGGTTCGGTCGTAGACGGTCTTGATCTCCACGTCGGCCGGCAACGACTCCTTGATCTCCTCCAGCTTCTTCTTCAGGTCGGTGGTCACGTCATGGCTGTTCTCGCCCATGAGCATGAAGCCCAGGCCGAGAATGACCTCGCCCCTACCGTCCGCCGTCACGGCGCCGCGCCGGATCTCATGGCCGATGGCCACGTCGCCAAGGTCGCCCACCTTGACGGTGACGCCGTCCCTGGCTGTCACGACGATGCCCTTGACCTCTTCCGCGTTGACCGTGCGGCCCTGGCCGTGGATCAGGAGCATCTGGCTCTGTTGCTTGATGCTGCCGCCGCCGACGTTGTAGTTGCTCTCCTCCTTGACTTTCTTGACGACCTCGTCGAAGGTCAGGCCGTATTTGATGAGCTTGTCGGGGTCGAGGCGGACCTGGTACTGCTTCTCGTAGCCGCCCCAACTATTGACCTCGGCCACGCCCTTGACCGTGCGCAACTTCGGCTTGATGCTCCAGTCGTGCAGCGTCCGCAACTCGGTCAGCTTCTTGATCCGTTCTTCCTCCGGCAGCGTTGAGAAGTCGTATCCCTTGGCCGTGACGACGTAGTGGAACACCTCGCCCAGACCCGTGGACACCGGCCCCAGCTTCGGCCGTTCGACGCCCTCGGGCAGACTGGCCGTCCCGAGCCGCTCGTTGACGAGTTGGCGGGCGAAATAAATGTTCGTCCCATCCTTGAAGGTCACGACGACCTGAGACAGGCCGAACTTCGACACCGATCGGAGTTGTTCCAGGCCGGGCATCCCGCTCAGTACCTGCTCGATGGGAAAGGTGATGCGCTGCTCGACCTCCTCTGGTCCCAACGCCGGCGCGGTAGTGTTGATCTGCACCTGCACGGGCGTCGTGTCGGGAAAGGCGTCGATGTCGAGGTTACTCAGCGCCAGCCCGCCGCCGGCCATCAGGGCGAGCACGCCGAGAAGGACCAGGAAGCGGTGGCGCAGGGAAAAGTCGATGACCCAATTCAGCACGGGCAATCCTCCTTGCCGAGTATCCGTCCCGTCGCGTCTCACAATTGCTGACAGCCCGACCGGGCTGTTACTTCTTGCAGTCCGCTCAGCCCGCGCCCAGGTTGTTCTTCAGCAACTCCGACCGGAGGACTCCCGCTCCCTTCGTCACGACCACCTCGCCCGGCAGCACACCCGCGATGATCTCGGTGTTGATGTCGTCCTTTGCCCCAACGCGGACGGTGCGCGTGTGGAACACCTTGCGCGCGCCCTTGTCGAGGTAATTCCTGTCGCGGACGAAGACGACGTTGCAATTTCCTTCCCACTGAACCGATTCGTTCGGTACGACGATGGCTTCCTTCTCCTCGCGGAGGACGATCTTGCCCGTGCCAAACACGTTGGCCCGGAGCAAGCCCCGCGGAGCATTCGGCGTCGTCAGGTTGGGCAAGTTGGCCCGGACCTGGACGGTGCGTGTCTTCTCATCGACGCTTGTACTGACCCACACGACCTCGCCGCTGATCTCTCGCGGAATGGCTCCCGAGCGGAAGCGAACCTCCTGGCCGCGCGACTTGCCGGCCTCATCGCGGGCCTTGATGAACCGCGCATCCTCCTGGCGGACGTTGAGTGTCAGCCACATCTGCCGCGTGTCGGCCACGACAAACAGGGTCCTGGTTGAGTCCACCTGTTCCCCGGCGACGACCTTGCGGGCGACGACGATGCCATCGAGGGGAGACTTGACGGGGATGAGGTTCGCGGTCGTCGTCTTCGGGTCCAGGCCGCGCACCATCTCGGGCGGCAGGCCGAGGAACTGGACACCACGGTTCATGTCCTGGGCCGTCATGCCCTTGAGGGCGTCGGCGTGGATCGGCAGGCCGAAGTTGACCAGTGCCTGTTCGGCGGTGATGAGCCGGGCCTCCGCCTCGCGGAGAGCATTCTGGGCCTCCAGGTAGGTGGACTCCGGCACGGCAGTGCCGGCGAGCGGCTTCAGGCTCTCCAGCCGCTGCGTTCGCAGCGCGACCAGGTTGGCGGCGCTGACCAGTTCGGCCTTGGTCTTACCGACTTCGACGGCGTCCACCAGGGCCAGAACCTCGCCCTTGCTCACGGGCTGGCCGAGTTGCTTGAAAACGTGCCAGACGCGGCCAGGGGCGGGCGGCGAGAGGTTGGCGACGAGAGTCTGGTCGTAGGTGATCTCGCCATTGGCTGTCAGCGCCTCGGTGATGGGGGCTTCCCAGACTGGGAGGACATCGACGCCCGCCTTCTTGACGGCGGCCTCGCTGGCGAACTGGATGCGGCGCTGGTGCAGTCTGCACTTGCTGTTGTTGTAGGGGCGGTCGGTGAATTCCAGCGACTGTTTGGCTCGCGCCAGCATCTCGGGCGTGATGGCCGGCACGATCTTCGTCTGAGCGACCTCGGGGTGTTCAAAGGGGCATTCGTGGACGCCATGGACGCGGCACCACTCTGGAGCCTTGCCTCGTGGCATCAGCCCGGCGTTGCACTCGATGCACTCTGATTCTGGGACGGCATGTTCGGCGCACCAGTCGTCCTTCTCTTCCGCCGCCGTCCCCGCAAGTTGCGAGAACTTCGGCAGTTTCCAGCCGGTGTGATGGCCCCACCAGCCCACGGCGGCGAGCAGGGCCAGGACCAGCAAGTTAGGGATTGTCCCAAGGACGCTCCCCAGCAGGGACTTCTTCGGGTCGTCTGCCAGCCGGGGTATCACACTGGGACGGTGCGTCTGCGGACTCTTAAGGACGCCGACGGGGGTCGGATTATCGTTCATGGAGGTTCTCCCTCTGGATCGACGTTGTCGGACCGGAGCAGATCCGGCAGCCTGTGGGGCAGCCGGAACGCGCTCGGGCGTTCAATCACGGATAGCAACGAATGATGACAGTGGGAGCGCCATCGAACCGGCGAGATGGCCGCAAGAAGAGTGCCTTGCGGGCGTTGTCGAAGAGTTATTCGTGATGGGGCGTCAGCCACCCTGCCCAGAAGGGGCGGAGGCAGCGCGATCACGGCTCACGACAACAGCATGTCTCGGAACGGAGCGTTGGCGGCCGGGGAAACCCGGTAACGAAGGGTATCAGGCCTTGGGGGGCCGAAAGAGAGGGCAGTGGAATGACAGGACGTGGAGATGCTCCGGCGTCCGGAGGATCATTTCGCATCGCTCTGGGTGGACGGAGAAAGAAAGTAGGCTCGGCACACAAGGGACCTTGGCGATGCTGCACATGGCGCAACCGCCGGGGCAAGGGCAGTGAGGCCCGCACGGTCCCTTGGGGCAGCGCGGACAATCAGGACCGCAGGGGCAGTCCTCACGCTCGGACAACTCTGTGTCGGTCACGGCTGTCTGGGCGAGTTTCTTCGCACAATGCTTGCAGTATCTCGCGGTACTCCCGGATGGAGCCTCCGGTGTCTCGTTTACTCTGGCCGGCGTCTGCTGTGAGGCGCGGATGCCGTGGAGCAGCGCAGCGATGGCCATGTTGGCATGCGTGTTGGCGGCGAAGAACGCCGCCATGCACAGGCAGGACACCAGACGCAGCCACTTGCGCGACATGGAAAAAGGAGGCACCTCCCCAGCGAGTGTCGTCCGGCCCGCACAATCGGGCAGAACGACAGCATTAATATCACCTTACCTTCTTCGGCAAAATCGTTCAACAGCTTTCGGAAAAAGTGTGGCCCTCGTGTCCATACAACCGAATTCGCGTGGCAGCGAAAATCGGAAAAAGTCTACGCTTCCAGCCGCGAGCGGACACTAATACAACGCCCACAGACTTTCCGGAGGCCAGCAGTCGTGTCCCGTGGACCACTCGAAACCGTGGTGCGGCGAAGGCCACCCTGGACCGCCTCAGCCGGCGCGAAGCCGGGCGGCCGCTCACTTCTTCTCCGGGCGGGTTAGTTCCTTGATGCGGACACTGCGGAATTCGATGGAGCTGCCGGCCGGCGCATGCGAGTCCTGGAGGCCGATGTAACCCTTCAGCGACTTGGTCTTCGGATCGGTGTAGCCCTTCTCGTCCGGCGCCGTCAGTTTCGTCTGGTCCACATCGACGATCGTGACCCCGTCGGCGACGACCTTGATGCGCGGGCCGACGCAGTGCAACGCAAAAGTGTGCCATTTGTCGGCCGTCTCATCGGGACGCGGCTTGACAGCGGCGTAGCCGTAGAGTGCGCCGGTGCAATGCTTCTCATCGCGCGGGGCGTTGGAGATCTGCACTTCGTAGCCGGTCTGCCAGGGGGCCCCCTTGTCCGGCACGCGCAGAAAGACGCCGCTGTTGCCGTCCTTGGACACCTTCCATTCCAGTTTCAGGATGAAGTCGCCGTATTCCTTCTCGGAGCGAATCCAATCGCCACCCTTGGCTCCTTCGCTGCGGAGGATGCCATCCTTGACCTGCCAGCCTTCTGCCTTGCCCTTGATAACCCAGCCATCAAGGTCCTTGCCGTTGAACAGCGGCACGAAACCCTCGTCCTTGTCTTCCGCTTGCACGCCGCCGGCAATTACCAGCCAGCCGGCCAGCGCCAATGTCATTAGGTTTACGTTCTGTCGGTGCATGGATCACCTCTTCCTCAACTTGTGGATTCCGCTATCAAGGCGGTGTGTTCGAGGAGCAATGTATTGAGAGGCTATCCGAGCGGCAGCCGTTTTCCAGCACCGGCAGCAGGGTGACGGCCAAGACTTTCGGTGTGGACAGTTCCGCCGCCGACTCGCCGGTCAGCCACTCGCCAATCCCGGCGAACAGCGCGACAAGCCGGTCGTGCAACTGGTCGTAAGTCCACAGGAGCAGGCCGGACACGGCGAGCCGGGCCACGAAGCCGGCGGTGTTCGCCTTCGGGACACTCGGCGGACTGGCCGGCGGCGCGGCCGCAGGCGGAGCAATATCGGGGACGGCCTGGGTGGTCATTCGGACTGCTCCTTCGGCTCCTTGATCGGATGGCGGACGCCCGCCTTCGGCGACTCAATCGTCTGCTTCTTCCCGGAGGGCCAGATGACGACGGCCTTCTCGATCACCGGATTCTTGCCCAGCCCGAAGTGCAAGGGCCGCATGTTCTGCGAGGCGTAACCGTTGCCGCCGGACACCTCCTGCAACTGCTCGCGGCCCTGGCCATCCCCGCTGTCCTTCCAGAACAGCCGCACCCCGGCGCCGATGGCGCTGCGGTTGCTGGCCGTACCCTCCAGATCGAACTGAATCCACTGGTTGTCTTTATCAACGGTGTTGCGGTACAGAAGCAGCGGGCCGTTCTGGTTGGCCACGATGACGTCAAGGACGCCGCGATTGCCCAGGTCGGCCAGGACCACCGCCCGGCCATCGTAAGTGTCGGTCACGCCGACGGCGGGGGCCACATCCACGAACTTGCCGTTGCGGTTCCACCACAGACACTTCTCTTCCTGCTCGCGGCGAGCCTCTTCGCTCTACTGCCGCTCGGCTGCAGTTCCAAGAAGCCCGCGGAGGGGGAGGGGGCCAATCAAAGTGAAGGTCGCCTACCTCGGTCTGACCTGTGAGGCGCCGAACTTCGCCGCACTCGAGAAAGGGTTTTACGAGGAAGAGGGCCTGGATGTGGACCTGGTCAAGACGGACTGGGATGGCCTGCGCGAGGGCCTGGGACTGGGGCGATTCGATGCCAATCACACGCTCATCATGTATCTGCTCAAGCCAATCGAGGGCGGCACCGACATCAAGGTCACCGGCGGCATTCACACAAGCTGTCTGCGTCTTCAGGTCGGTATCAAGTCGAACGTGAAATCGGCGAAGGACCTCAAGGGCAAGAAGATCGGCGTCCCCACTCATCTTGGCAGCCCGCCCTACCTGTTCGCCAGCCGTGTCCTGGCTGCCAATGGCCTCGATCCACGGCCGATCGAAGAGGGCGACGTTCAGTGGTTGTCCTTCCCCCCCGCCGAGTTGGGGCTGGCCGTGGACACTGGGAAAGTCGATGCGGTGGCCACGGCGGACCCCATCGGCACGATCCTGCTCGGCAAGAACCTGGTGAAGACCATCGCCGACCAGGCCATCGACGATCCCTACGCGGAGGAGTATTGCTGTGCCGTCGTCGTCAGCAGCAAGCTGGCTCGCGACAACCCCGGGGCAGCCGCGAGGGTGACGCGGGCGATGCTCAAGGCAGCCAGGTGGGTCCATGAGAACCCGAGCGCCGCCGCCAAGCTCGCCGTCGAGAAGAAGTATATCGCCGCCTCGGTGGAGATCAATTCGCAAGCGCTCTCCAAACAGGCCTGGCTCGACCTCGACGGCGTCACCGATGAGTGGGTTGCGAAGCTCAAGGTCGAGAAGGGGTCCAAGGGCGGCCGGCCTCGTCTGCTCGACCCGGCCGGGTTCGCGATGCTGTTCGAGGGCCGCAATTCGTGCGATGCCTGCTGCTGTCTCAGCGAGTGACCCCTCCAGGGCGAGCGGCACGGCGTAAGCGTGCCGGTTCT
>JBBSDR010000236.1:0-7851 GCA_038240465.1 Gemmatales bacterium | reverse complement strand
GGACTGACGATCTCGATCGCCGCGACCAGATGCCGGCCTCGTTTCGCGTCGTAGATCCGGACCTCGTATTCATCGTAATCCGGCAATGTCGTTTCGACGGCAACGCTGGGCCGCGCTGGAACCCAAACGGCTGTCGCCACCCCGCCGGTTCCTTCGTCCGGCCCGGGGGATGTGGGAGAGTCGTCTTTTTCAAAAGCGACGACGTCGATTTCCACCTGCGCTCCCGAGTAAACACGCGGCTCGGCGACGAAGCCGGCCGGGAGTCGCTTTCGCAGGTGTTGCACGATGACGGCGGGCCACTGGCCGTGGAAACCTTCCCACGAGGTCAAATTGTCGAACGGCGAGCGGAAGTGGTCGCGTAACGGCATGGCTCAATCCTCCTCAACGACATTAGAGGCCGGGTAGATCACTCCGTCGATCAAGTCTGCCTTCTCGTCCTCGGACACCGTTCGGCAGAACTCCTCGAACGTCTCCGTTCCCTTGCGGTTTGTCCGCTTCCCCCTGCTTCCTCCCTGAACCTCAAACGAGCGGCAGCGAGAACCGCTGGCGAATCTCGTTGACCGGCGCTGCGCAGGGTTCTTTCTCGACACCCACTTGTTCGCCGGTCACCACCTCGCCGAACAGCGTATACGGCGTTGACTCGACGATCTCCACGGATACCGTGCGGCCCGTCAGCCGTTCGTTCCCCTCGAAGACGACAAGGTGATCGGTCATGGTCCGCCCGGTCAACTGCATCGGGCCTGTCTCCTGCCCTCGCTCAGTCGCCTTGAGGAAGTTCTTGCTCGGCCCCTCGACCATGACCTCGTAAGTCTGACCGATGCGCGAACGATGGTCCGCCAGGCTGTTGACGCTCTGGATCGCCAGCAGATCGTTGTTGCGCCGCTTCTTCACCTCTTCCGGCACGTCGTCGGGAAACATGTCGTCGGCCTTGGTTCCCGGCCGCGCGCTGTACTTGAAGATAAAGCTGTTCTTGAACTTCCCCTCGCGCACCAGGTCGCAAGTACGCTGGAACTGCTCCTCCGTCTCGCCACAGAAACCGACGATGAAGTCGCTCGACACGGCCACGCCCGGCACACGCTCGCGGCAGCGGGCCAGCATGTCGCGATAATACTCGACCGTGTAGAGACGCTTCATCCGCCTGAGCATCTCGTTGTCGCCCGACTGGGCCGGGACGTGCAGATAGGAGAACACCTTTGGCAACGTCCGCACGGCGTCGAGCAGATCGTCGCTCATGTCGCGCGGGAAGTTCGTGATGAACTTGATGCGCTCGATGCCGCTCGTGTCGTGAATGCGCGCCAGCAGGTCGCCCAGCCGCTCGCGCCGGCCGTCGCCAAGATCATACGCATAGCTATTGACCGTCTGGCCCAGGAGCGTGATTTCCTTGCAGCCTTCGCCGGCCAGTTGCCTGACCTCGGCGGCGATCTGGAGCGGATGCCGGCTCTGCTCCGGACCGCGCGTCGAGGGGACGACGCAATAAGTGCAGAACTTGTCGCAGCCGATCTGGATGCGAACGTATGCCTGAAACGGCGACGGCCGCATCGACGGATCGCGCATCGGATCGTAGCTCTCGAAGCTGGCCTCGACCTCGTGCCGCGATGCCTCATTGCGCGCCAGGCTCAACGCCAACTGTGGCCCCGCGCCCGCCTTGACCGCCTCGATCAACTCGGGGATTCGCGCCAGTTGGCCGGTGCCGCAGACGATATCGACGTAGGGAGCGCGGCGAAGGACTTTCTGCTGGTCCTTTTGCGCCATGCAGCCGAGGACGCCGACGACCTTCTCGGGATGGGCGCGCTTGTGGCCGCGCAAGCGACCCAGCGCGGAATAGATCTTCTCCTCGGCGTGTTCGCGCACCGAGCAGGTGTTGAAGAGGATGACGTCGGCGTCGTGGACGTCGTGCGTCAACTCGTAGCCCTGGCGGCGCAGACTGCCGACGACGAGCTCGCTGTCCAGTACGTTCATCTGGCAGCCGACGGTCTCGATGTAGAATTTCTTGCTCATATCAGATTGATGCGCGAAGGCGCGTCCGGTTCGGTCAGTTCGGACTCGTCGGCCAGGCCGAAGGAGACGAGGAAAGTATCGAGGAAATCGAGCATTTCGGGCCGGGTCTGGTTCTCCAGTTCGGCGGCCTTCATGTCGGCGAGCGCTTCCGAGACGGCCTTTTTCTCGTCCTCGGAAGCGTAACTGAGATTGTACGCGATCTCCTCCAGCGCTTGCAGCGCCAGCTCGGGATCGATCTGCGACTCGTCGGCCAAATCCAGGTAGGCCGCCGCGTTGATGGTAGCACGAGCCAGGACTTTCATCGTTCGCCGTCCCCCTCCTTCTTCGCACCAGTGTATCACTTCCGCCGCAGCCTTGCCCAGTAGCCGCCGTCCGCCGGCAAACCAGGCCGGCGCTCCTCCTCCGCCTCCAGTTCCAGCCCGGTTGTCTGGCGGATCACCGATCGCACCAGTCTGCCGTTCTCCTCCGGCTCGATGCTGCACGTCGAGTAGACAATCGCGCCGCCTGGCTTGACGCGCTCGATGGCCAGGCGCAGCAGCCGCGCTTGCAGTCCGGCCAGATGGCGAATGTCCTCTTCTTTCAGCCGCCAGCGCGCCTCGGGGCGCCGGCCCAGTACGCCGGTGTTGCTGCATGGCACATCGACCAGCACGGCATCAAACGGCCCGGCAGGAGGCTCCGAGTCACTCGCCAGCGGACACGTCTCAATGATGCTGATACCGAGGCGGGCCGCCAACTCCCCGACACTCGCCAGTCGCCGGCTATCGGCGTCGCAGGCGATGACGCGGCCCTGGTTGTCCATCAACTCGGCCAGGTGCGTCGTCTTGCCCCCGGGAGCAGCGCACAGGTCGAGAACAGTGTCGCCCGGCGCCGGTACAAGTGCCGACGCCACCGACATCGCCGATTCGTCCTGCACGGTCAGACAGCCCTCGGCGAAGCCCGGCAACTCGCGCACGGGCCTCGACTCGCTCAGCCGGATCGCCTGGGGATGGGTGCCTGCCTCGGCACCAATGCCCGCTGCCGCCAGGGCTGCGAGACACGCCTCGCGCGTCGTCTTCAGACGGTTGCAGCGCAGCCACAGCGGAGCGGGACCAGACAGCCAGAACCCCAGCCGGATGCACTCGTCGCGGCCCGAACGCGCGAGCCAGCGGCGCGCCAGCCAACTGGGCAGGGCGAACGCGGCGGCGAGGTATTCCGCGAAATCGTCTGCCGGGTCCGGGAACAGCGGACCTGTCAGCGTGCGATAGCTGCCGTCTTCCAGAGGCAGAGCATCCGCCGATGGGCCGGCGCTCCGCTCATCCGTCAGCAGACGCGACAGGGAACGCAGGATGCCGTTGAGGAAACCCTTGGCCTTCGAGTTGTTCCAGACTGTCGCGAGCTCGACGGTTTCGTGCAGAGCGGCATGAGGCGGAATATGAGCCAGCAGAGCAAGCTGATAGGCGCCCAGCCGCAGGGCCTCCCAGAGCCACGGTTCGACCTGTGACGGCGGCCGATTGACCAGGGGCCGCAGCAGAGCGTCGAGCGTGCCGCGCCGTCTCAGCACCCCGTAGGCCAACTGCGTCACCAGCCGGCGATCGGCCCCAGAGAGGTTCGCGTGTTGCAGGTGATCGTCGAGGATTTCCCGGGCGAAAGCCTGGCGGGTACGGCAATCGAGCAGGACGCGCAGCGCGACGGCGCGGGCAGTATCGCTCATGGCACCTCGGGGCCGAGACGGTCGCCAGCGTGAGGCTGCCGGCCGCGCAGGAACTCCGCCGCCGCCATGCGTTTCTTTCCCGCCGGCTGCAACTCCAGCACCTCGACGACGCCTTCGTCCGTTCGCACATGCAACTTCGTCCGGTCGTCGTTGAGCAGCACTTCCCCCGGTTCGGCGTCAAGTTCGCCATCCGTCGCCGTCCGTGCTGTCGCCTTCGTGACCAGCAAGCGAAGGGTAGGCTGGCCGACGCGATGCCAGAACGTGAACGCTGTCGGCCAGGGCTGCATGGCCCGGATCTGGTTGCACACCGCCACGGCGGGCCGCTCCCAGTCGATGCTGCCGTGTTCCTTCGTCAGCTTCGGCGCCCGGGTCACCAGCGTCTTGTCCTGCTTGCTGCCCTCGATCGGACCTCGTTCGAGTCGGGCGATCGCGTCGAGGGCCATTGTCGCTCCGAGGGGAGCGAGGCGGGCCTCCAGTTCTCCCGCCGTCTCGTCCGGCAGAATGTCGATGGTTTCCTGAGCGAGCATGTCGCCGGCGTCCAGGGAAACCGACATGCGGATGATCGTCACACCGGTTTGCGTCTCGCCATGATAGATGGCCCATGCGATGGGCGCCGCTCCGCGATACTTCGGCAACAACGATGCATGGACGTTGATGCCGCCTCTCGGGGCCACGGCCAGCACATCGCGCGACAGGATCTGTCCGTAAGCCGCGACAACGAGCAACTCGGGCCGTAACGCCTGCAAGCCGGCCACGCCTTCGGGGGTGTTGATGTTCTCGGGCTGGAGGACGGGGATGCCTCGTTCGCCGGCGATGTTCTTCATGCCGGCGCCGGTCTGGCGCGTGGAGCCGCGTTCCTGGCCGGCGGCGCGGTCCGGCTGAGTCACGAGGCCGATGACCTCGTGAGGACTGGCGAGCAGAGCTTGAAACGTGGGTTCGGCAAAGGTGCCGGTCCCCATCATGACGATTCGCATGGGTACATCCGATTGCGGCGAGGGCATCACATCACTGGAGGTTCGTCCTTGCCATGACGTTCTTCGCGTTCCTTGAGGCTCCGGAGGATTTCCTCATCCGAGGGTAAATCGCCGCGTTCCTGGGCCTTCTGGTAGTCGCGCTCGAAGGCGCGCAGAGAACCGCGGCTGGCCATGCGCGCGATCGGCCCCATGTTGTCGATGAACAGCACGCCCTGCAGGTGATCGATCTCGTGCTGCAGCAGGCGCGCCGACAGGTCGCTGGCCGTGATCTCGATGGCGTGGCCCTCGAGATTGTACGCCTGGACGATGACTGTCTTGGCGCGGCGCACTTTCTGGAACAGATCGGGAAAGCTCAGACAGCCTTCCTCGCCTTCCTGCTTGCCCTTGCGATCCAGGATCACGGGATTGATCAGGACGCGCTCGTGTTCCTTCTGCTCGGGATCGGCAAGGTCGTTCATGACGAGCAACTGGAACGGCCAATCGACCTGGTTGGCGGCAAGGCCGAGTCCGTGCGCCTCGTACATCAGCTCGAGCATGCGCCCGGCCTGAAGACGCACTTCCTTGTCGATCAGCGACAGCGCTCGCGACTTGTGTCGCAAGGCTGGATGAGGATACTTCACGATCTTCATCGGCGGCGGCCGTCCTGCAAGGGCATCGATCGAATCCAGAAACCAATCATCCCATTATAAGGCCCGCGAGCGAGGGCGCGTAGCGTAACTGACTCACCGCGAGCGGCCGGCTTCCGTGAGACCCTCATTTCACGAGCGCTACTCAAGGGTCCGGAAATCGACGGCACATCCCGCCGAACGGATCCTTTTACTTCCCCGTCTACGCGGCGGCAGCCGACGGAGGGGCCGCCCGCCGTTTCCGCCGAGACGACAGCCATTGGTCCAGGGAAAGACTCCCGCCGCCTGAGAGGGCCACGGCCAGACACATGACCAGAAGGGCCAGATTATACTCGTAGCCGCCCCCCTCGGCGACCGAGAACCCCCGGCTCCAGGTGGTCGTCGCGATGGCTCCCGCCTGGATGACGACCATGGCCAGGGCGGACAGCCTCGTCAACATGCCGATGAGCAGGGCAAAACCGCTGAGCAGCTCTCCCCAGGCGACGGCAAGCTGCGTGGCGTGATACTGCAAACTCGCCGGCATGCTCCCACTCTCACGGGCGTAGATCGGCCTGAGCTTCTCCTTGATTTCCGCGATCTTCTCCGGGGATTCTTCGGGCAGCAGGTCCAGCTTGGCCAGCACATCTGCGGGAGGCTTTTCCTGTCGCTCCCAGAGGTGGGAGGCCCAGGTCGCCCCCAACTCATGGTCGGAGTCCGTGACCTTGTTCAGACCGTGGTAGAGGAAGATCACCCCCAGGGCGGCGCGCAGAAGGAGGGGAACCAGGGTGTTCTTGCAGAGTCCGTCGTTGGCCATGATCGTCGGCTCCGGATCGAGGAGAGGAGGTGCGGCCAAAAGGCGGCCACTCGAATCAACGGAAGTTGGATAACTCGCTCCGCCTACTATACCTCGCCCCGAGACGCGATCAAGCATTTCCCTCTCGCCCCTGAGAAACGCCGCCCCCCTTCGCGGCGGAGTGTGAAGTTTCTCCCGCGCCATTCTGAGAGGGTGCTCTCCCTGCGCCTTTCCTCCTTGGGCAGCCCGGGGACAAGTTAACGTCGAAGGCTGATGACGGTTGTCCCGGCAACCATCAGGGAAAGCCACGATGCTCTTTGTCTATCTCCTGGCAGCGATCACGGCCCTCGTCGCCGGCGGAGTCGTCGGGCTATTTCTCGGAGCGATCACCGCGTTTGTCGTTGGGTTCGCTGAACCCGAGCCGGAACGTTTCGTTCGCCCATTTGCGATCGGAGGATCCGGCGTGGGAACCGTGCCTGGAAAAGCGGATGGCCTGGAAGCTGGGCCACACTCTTGCGGGACGGGGCCGGATCGAGTACTTATGGAAGGGCCAGGAGGGCAGGTGCGTGCTATGCCGGCAGTTCCTGCAAGTGGAGGAATAACCCTGGCATGTCCACCATCGGCACTGGCGCTGCTTCGGTGGTCAGGAGACGTTCGACAACTTGGAGTTGTTGCACGCCCACTGTCACCGACAGATTCACGGGTGAAAGTGGAACCGATCGGACAAGCCGTGTCCTGCAAGGGACGTTGTGGAAGGCTTGAGCCGTATCAAGCGAAAGTTTCCTGTACGGTTCTCAGGGGCCGGCGAGGCAGCGATGCCTCCCTGCTACCCGACCACATGCGGACCTGAAGAGGTATTTCCATGGATCGAACAACATGCGCGGTCTGTCTCGCTTTCGTGATTGGTTTGCTGTCGCCACTCACAACGGAAACCAGGGCGCAGCCGAAAGAAGCCGAGAAACGCCAACCGGAAAAGGTCAAGGAAATCTACACGATCGTGAAAGTCCAACTGTACGAAGTCGATGAGGCGTTCTACAAGCGGGTCGCCAGGGCCAGACGGCTCTCGAAAGAAGATCTCGAGAAACTGGAGCAGGAGACCATCAATCCGCCGCGGAAGAACCAGCCCGAACCCCCATCAGTGTTTGAGCTTCTGAAAAAACAAAAACTACTTCTGACCGGAAAGGAGATTAACATCGATCCGGGCCAGGAGGACTTGTTGCTGGACTCGAGCAAGGCAATCACCTGCTTGCCCAGCCCGGACCAGCTTCAAAAAGGTCAGAAAGCCCTGCAAACGTTTCAAGAAGGCATGTCTCTCCGCGCACAAATCCAGATCAGTCCGGACCGGCGATTCGTGCGTCTCAAGTTCATGGAGAAAAGCCTGGAACTCGAAAGCGTCGAAAAAGTCAGCGTGGTCGAGGGGCAAAACGGCAAGGAAGTCGTTGGCGAGATTGCTTTTCTGAAGGAGTCCGGCTTGTCCTGGGTGCGGGACATTCCCGACGGCGGCTCCATCCTGCTGCCGATTCAGTACCGCCCTCGCGCCGCCCGAGAGAACGACCGCTGGTGGGTCGCACAGGTCGTGCCGCGGATTTACATCGAGGCGGAAGAACGTGAGAGACGCCGCCCCGTTCCGAAGTGATACACTGCGAAAAGGTATCAATCTCAGGCCGGTGTCTCCCCTGCCGCTGTTCATGGGATGCCGCTCGGTCAAGGGCTGGTATTACCCCGGCATGAAAGTGAATCACCGAAGCTCTGTCGCCGCCGCCCGGCTTGTCCGGGCGGAGCGCTGTTTGG
>JBBSDR010000235.1:0-7859 GCA_038240465.1 Gemmatales bacterium | reverse complement strand
GCCAAGCCGCAAGCGGCAAGACTGGTACTTAAAGCCGGCCCGCGAAACGCGATGATGTGCCTCGTCCACCTTTGGATCCGCGCATCCGACATGATCCTCAGGGCAATTTCCAGGGGCCGCCGCACAGGCGAAACCAACGGCAGCCGTAGCCGGGCAGCTCGATCTTCTTCGTGCGGTCGATCTCCTCCTGAGCGTCCTCTCCCAGCAAAACCACCAGATGCTCTCCCTCCTTCTCGTTGAGTTCGAGCGAAACGGTGGCCGGCTCCTCTGCCAGGTTGTGCAGCGCGATGATAGCGCCGTTCTTCCACTCGCAGCGGTGGGCGAAGACGCTCGGATGGCCGGCCTTCAGGATCTTCAGCGTCCCCCAGCCGATCTCGGGGCTTTGCTTCCGCACCCGGATCAGCCGCTCCATCCAGTTGAGGAAAGAGCCGGCATCGCGCTGCTGTGAGGCGACATTGATGTGTTCGGGTCCGAAGTCGCCGGTGACAACGGGGCGGATAAGCTTCTCGGGCGGCGCCGTCGAAAAGCCCGCATCCTCCTTGTCGGACCACTGCATCGGCGTGCGGACGCTGAGTCGCTCCGGCAGGGCAAGATCCTCGCCCATGCCAATCTCGTCGCCGTAGCGCAGCACCGGCGTTCCGGGCAGACTGAATATCAGACTGTAGGCGAGTTGCTGCCGGCGGATGTCGCCATCGAACATGGGCGCGAGACGGCGGCGGATGCCCCGGTTGTAGATCCGCATGTCCACCTCGGGCGCGAACGCGGCATAAACCTCCTTGCGTTCGCTCTCCTTGAGACGTCCCAGGTCCAATTCATCGTGATTGCGCAGGAAATTGGCCCACTGGCCAGTGTCTGGGAGTGCAGGCAACTTCTCGAGGATCTTTCGCAGTGGAGCCGGGTCCTGGCGCGCCAGGGCCAGGAACAGATACTGGTTCACCAGGAAGTTGAACAGCATGCGGATCTCGGTGCCGGGTCCGAAAAAGTGCAGGACCTCGTCAGCCGGTACGTTGGCCTCGGCGAGAATGATCGCCCCACTGCGCCGCCAGGAGAGGAACTGGCGGAACTCGCGCAGATACGCATAGGCCTCTTCGCCTCCCATGCCCGGTTGCGACGGATGCCCCAGCAAGAAGGCGGCCGCGTCGAGACGAAAACCGGAGATGCCCAGTTCGAGCCAGAAGCCCATGATTTTGCAGATTTCCACGCGCACGGCCGGGTTGCTGATGTTCAAGTCAGGCTGATGGTCGTAGAACTGGTGATGGTAGTAAGCGCCCGCTTGCTCGTCGTAGCTCCACACCGACTTCTGCACGCCGGGAAACACGACGCCTTCGCCAGCGTGCTTCGGCTTGCTCGCCGACCAGAGGTAATAGTCGCGATAGGGCGAATCCTTATCCTCCCGGGCGGAGTGAAACCAGGGGTGTTCGTTGGAAGTGTGGTGGATGACCAGGTCGGCCAAAACGCGAATCCCGCGCTCGCTCGCCTGGCGTGTGAACTCCACGAAGTCGCCCAGGTTGCCGAGCCGCGGATCGACGCTGTAATAGTCGGAGACGTCGTAGCCGTCGTCGCGGCCCGGCGAAGGATAAAAGGGCTGCAACCAGATACAGGTGACGCCCAGGCCGGCAAGGTGAGCCAGCCGGCGGCTCAGGCCCTTGAAGTCGCCGATGCCGTCGCCGTCGCCGTCCTGAAACGTCTTGACGTCCACCTCGTAGATGACGGCGTCCTTGTACCACAGATCAATCACGGCGGTCCCTTTCTGATGTGCGGTTGCAAAAAGTGTTTGCAAAACTCGTACCAGCAGGCCCCCTCCTCAAGGGACGGCATTGGCTTTGC
Organism: Gemmatales bacterium; assembly: GCA_038240465.1. Lineage (GTDB taxonomy): Bacteria > Planctomycetota > Planctomycetia > Gemmatales > Gemmataceae > JBBRIK01. The sequence continues at coordinate 6,032 of JBBSDR010000235.1, read as the reverse complement.
AAGTCTGAAAGAGTGATCCGCATCTTCCTTCCGGAGAATATCATGGCAGATAAGCAAGCGAGCAAGGGGACAGTACAGGCCGAGGGTTCAGCGGCGGACGGGACCGCGAAGGTTTCGCGCGAGAAGTTAATCGGACTGCTGAATGAGGACCTTTCCCGCGAGTATCAGGCCATCATCGCCTATGTCGTCTACTCTCAGGTCCTCAAAGGCCCGCAGTACATGGCGATCGCCAAGGAACTGGAGACCCATGCTCAGGAGGAACTCGCCCACGCTCTGCTCATCTCCAAGCAAATCGATTACCTCGGCGGCATACCGTCCGTGACGCCCAAGCCGGTCAAGACGTCGGAGGATGCCCGGGAGATGCTCCAATTCGATCTGGACAACGAAAACGAGACGATCCGCAACTATCGCGAGCGCGTGCGCCAGTGTGAAGCCCTGGGCGAATACGCCATGTCCGAACACATTCGCAAGATCCTGGTCGATGAGCAGGAACACCAGATCGATCTGGCCACCGCCCTCGGCAAGGATGTGATTGATGTCACCTCGGCTTCGGAGCGGGCCTGATGCAGTCATGGGGGTGAGAACAGGCCTACACAGGGAACGGCAGTGGAATACGCAGGAGAGTATCGCGCCAATAGAGGAGCCTGTCCCGGACTCTGACGAGATCGAAACGAGGCGACCTGTAGCCCGCCTGTGCATGGCCCCCTCCCGCAATCCATCCCTCGACGAATCGCTATCATGCCTGCGAAGATGGGTTTGGAGGCGCGAACAGGAGTGTCAAGAACCTTCGCAACCGGTCATAGGCTGTCGGGGGGTCAACCGCCGCAGGTTGATCCCCGACGCGACCGTGTGCTACCCAGTTCCTGTATCTCCTGACCTGCGAAACCTGTTCAACCAGGTCGGGGTTCAGTTCCTTGTAGGCCTCCAGGACCTTCGCAAAACTGCCATGTTCGAGTGCCTCGCGTAATGCCTTCAGCGCATGCTTGAGCGCTGGGTGATGAGCAATCGGGAGTTCCGCTTCAACATCCGTCAACGCGCGTTCCCGGACAATCGCCTCGAACACCGAGAACATCAGCAGAACGCAAAGGTCGTCAAGATCAGCACGGACGCGCTCCACACGGAGATCAATGTCCTTTCCTTCGACGTCGCGAAAGTGATTGTCCTTTTCCAGCAGCGGTAACACGGCCGGGTGTTCCCAGTACTTGCTGCCCATCCTGGCCATCCACTCCGTCAGGCGTTTTGCACTCTCGTACCAGTCGCGTGCGTCGTCAAGGGAGGCAATCACGACAGGAGGTCCTCCATGATCGCCATGAAGACATTCTGATTGAATTCGACAGGATCGCCACGATCAGGTGTGGCGTACCAGCGCTCTTGCCCATCCACATGGACGCGGTAAAGCATCCACTTCTCGATCCCGTTCGAGATATCTGCGCGCCCCTGTGTCTGTATCTCCACGCCAGGGACAAGTGAGAGGACGCGGGTCGTGTTTCGGCCAAACGGCACGATGTGGAGGTGGGCCTCCTCGTGCTCGACGACCAGGAAGTTGGTTTCATACCGTCCGAGACCAGTTTCTGCCTTCGGATTTGTGGAAATGCGAAGATTGAGGATTCCTTCGGTATCGGCCTCGGTCAACCAGGCGTGACATCTGCCGATGAGCCGGTTGGCCGCCTCGACCCACTCCTGCCGCTTCTCTCGGCGCTTGCCCTCGTCTCCCTCCTTCTTCTTCTCCTCGGCCTTCAGCCACTCCCGGAAGCTGGTGAGCTTGGGGGCGCGGAAGACATACACCTGAGTCGGCGGCTTGTCCGGCTTGCCTCCTCCCGTGTCTCCCTGAGTGCCGCAGTTCAACAAGTATTCCTCGATGGCGCGGGCCGTTTTCTCGTCGTCGCACTGAATCCATTCGGCGTACGGGTTGCCGAGCATGCCATGCTGTTCGAGCCGGCCAACGGCGTCGTGCGAGATGCCGACGTACCACTCCTTCGCAGTTCCCCCGACTGCCTTCATGAAATTCTCAAGTCGTTCAACCCCGTTCACCGTCGTTGCCGTTGCCATCTCGTTCGCCTCCCTTCGCGGGCCGCCTCTTTCACTTGATTGTACCATTCCCAGCGGAGTTCGCTGAGAGGCAAGCGGCCCGATTCGATCAGTCCACACAGACGCAAACTCGACAGCCGACGTCGCCGTCCCGGTCGCCTGGCCCGAACTTGCCGCGGTGGGCGGCGCGGCAGTGTTCCGGTCGGCTGTTCCACGCGCCGCCGCGACACACGCAATCAACTGCTGACGTCGCTCCCTGCGGATCAATCACCCCGTCCGCGCTGCCATAGGCGCCGTGGAGGTCCTGGCACCACTCCCAGACGTTGCCGTGCATGTCGAACAAACCCCAGGCGTTGGCGGCGAGCTTGCCCACGGGCTGCGTCTGGGAATTGCTGTTGCCCTGGAACCAGCCGGTCTTTCGCAGAGCGGCCTCGTCGGAGCCGGTGCAGTAGTCCGACGTCGTTCCTGCCCGACAGGCATATTCCCATTCCGCCTCGGTGGGCAGGCGAATCGGCTTGCCGGTCAATTCGCGCAGCCTGCCGCAAAAGTCCTGACAGTCGTCCCAGGAGACCATCTCCACAGGCCGGTCGCCGCCGCGAAAGCTGCTCACGTTGCGGCTCGGGTTGTAGCCCATCACACTCTGCCACTGAGCTTGCGTGACAGGATAGACGCCCATGTAGAAGCCCCGGGTCAGCGCGACGCAATGGACGGGTTTCTCTTTGTCGTTCGCATTGCCGCCCATGAGAAACGAGCCGGGCGGGACCCAGGCGAACTTCATATCGATTTGCATGGTTGGACTCGGTGGAGGGTCAGGAATCGCGGTTAAAGACCGACGGCGAAATAACTTCCCACTTTCTTGCCGCTTGCGGCTTAGCGGATCGCCCGCTAACGCCCGCCAAGCCGCAAGCGGCAACCCGTTATTTCGCCGTCGGTCCTCAGCGTTGCGGCGGATTGCACTGCGCCACGGTGGTCCAGTGCAGTGTTAGCAACTCACCGGCTTTCCGCTTCAGATCGGGAATGAGGATTGTCAGCGTCATCGGGGAACCGGGCTTGCGTTCCGGCTCGCGCTGGCCCGTCGCGGGACGAACCGCAAACGCCTCGAACGCCTTGCGCACGTCCCCAAAGCTCGAATGCCGATCGGCGGGAGTGTGGGCGATGCACATTTCCAGCACCTCCTGCAAAGCCTGCCACTCGGCCGGCAGGCTCTTCCAGTTCTTGCCGATCGGCTCCGTGGTCCGCAGCAGCGCCTCCAGACACGTCTTGCCGAAACTGTAGATATCCGAACGCGGGCCGACGTCATCCGCCAGCAGGCCCTTCTGCTCCGGTGAGGCGTAGTGATAGGAGCCGACGAAACTGCGGTCGCGGACAGTGCGCTGGTGCGAGGCGATGGCCTGTGACGTCGCCAGCGACGCTTGCCGCACCGCCAGACCGAAGTCGATCACCTTCACGCGCCAGTTCGCACCCTCGCGCAGAAGCAGCACGTTGGCCGGCTTCAGATCGCGATGCAGCACGCGCGCATCGTGGGCCGCTTCCATCGCCGCCGCCAACTGCCACGCCACGGCAACCAGGTCCGCCGGCGACAGCGGTCCTTGCTGTTTCACCCAGTCGGACAGGCTCACTCCCGCGAAATACTCCATCACCAGGAACGGCCGCTTCTGCGCCGCGTCAGCGAACTCCCAGTGGAGGACGCGGATGATGCCGGGATGATTCAACTCGCTGAGCGTCTGCGCCTCGGCAAACACCTCGTCAAGGTCGCGCGCCAGATCGCCCTCGTGCAGCGCCTTGATGGCAACCTCGCGCTTCTTCGCGAACAGGTCGCGGCACAGGAACACCGCGCCGAAGCCGCCCCGGCCGAGAAGGCGCACGGGTTCGTAACGCCGCAGCGGGAATGGCTCGAACTTCGCGGGGTCCAGTTCGACGGCTCGCAACAGCGCCGGTAACGCCGCCTCGAAGTTGCCTCGTTCGCAGGCGTCGCGCCAGGTCCTGTACAAGGCTTCTGCCTCGGCGGCGCGATTGGCCGCGCCTCGCGCCGCTTCAGCCGCGCGCAGATGCTCCTGTTCCGCTTGCTCGAACTGTCCCGATGCCGCGAGACCATCGCCCAGACGCAACAGCACATCGGCCGGCGCTAACCCCGCAGGCAGTTGTCGCAGCCGATCGCGGATTTGCCGCAGCGTGTCCTGCTCGCGGCGGTCGTGGACCGAGACAGTCGGTGGTCCGGCAGCGGGAGCGACAACGTGGTTGCGTGCCATGAACTGTTCGAGAGAGGCGCGCAATTGGGTCAACTCGGCGTTGATGTGAGCGAACCAGTCATTCATCGCGCTGAAGACGACGTCGATTTGGTCGCCGAGGTCCTTTTCGAGGTGAGCGAAACCCTGCGCCTGCGTGGCTGACAGCAGACGCAGACTGTCAACGGTCATGCCGCGCGCCAGTTCGGCGTTCTGCTCCAGTTCGCGGCGGAAGAAGTAGGCGAATGCAGCGGCGAGGAGCGGAGTGCCGTCCGGCGTCGGTTTGCACAGTATCTCGGCCAGATGCGGCGCCTCGATGGCGAGTCCGCCGGCCACTGCCGCGACGGCCTGTTCGGCGGCTTGCCGCACCTCGACCGTGTTGCCCAGCCTTTGCTGGCTGACTTCTCCGGGAGCCAGCTCCTGGAAGGTGAGGCGTTTGGCCTTGCGAAGCCGCTGAAATTCATCGAGGCAGTGCGCGCGCAGTTCGGCGGAAGCGCCCTGGAACCCGGCGGGGGTCTGTTCGAGGAACTGGCGCACCTGATCGCGAATGGCCTTGACGTCTTGCCCGGCCCAGAGCGTCTTGACGCGATCGAGAAAGCCGTCGCCGGCCAGGGCGAGACCGACCGCTTGCCAGGCGCGGTCATTCGCTCGCGCCAGAGCGCCGGGCAGGGTCCGTTTTCCCGAGCCGAGCCAGCTCTCGATCAACTGGGAGGCGGCGTCGCCATCGAGGTCGAAGGCCACGCGGACGCCGAATGCCACGAGCGGAGTGAGGAGCGACATGGTGTGTGTCTGGCCAGAGGATACGGAGTGTCCCTTATCGACGGATTCGTCTCGGAAGCGGATTATTTTACGCAGCCACGAGCAGTACGGCTCCCTGCGCACCGATTTCGCCTTGTTCGCAGCGGCCGATCTTGTGTAGCATCTCGCATCTCGTTTGTTCACGCTCATGCTCTCGCTCTCATGAGTGAGAGTCCCGCAAAGGATTGCGACATGCACGCGCTTGCATTGCTGTGTCTGGGCTTCGTGGGGATCGGAGACGGCGAGGAGGAGAGCAGCTTCGACTCCAAACCGTTTCCGCGCGTCTATTCCGGGCGCACCCTCGAAGACTGGATCGCCACCGCGAACAATCCGAGCGAACTGGTCCGGGCCGAGGCGATGAGCCTGTTCGGCGACATCGGTCCTGCTGCCCGCGGCGCTCTGCCGACGCTGCAACAGGGACTGAAGGACAAGAGCGGTATCGTTCGTGTTGCCGCCGCTCATTCGCTGTGGCGCATCGACCGCTACGATCCGCAATCGTTCATCACTCTGCAAGAAGCCCTCAAGGCGAAGGACGACAAGACTCGCCAGGAGGCGGCCGAGACGCTGTGCAAGTTTGGCCCACACGCTCATCCCGCTCTCAAAGGGCTGGTCGCGGCGCTCAACGACAAGGACGACACGGTGAGACTGGCTGCCGCGGCAACGCTCGGCGACATCGGCCCGGCGGCGAAGAAGGAAGCGTCGTCTGCCCTCGAGAAGCTCCTCAAGGACCCTGTTGCCTCGGTTCGCGTCACGGCTTCCTGGTCGTACTGGGCAGTGAGCGGCAAGTTGGAGCCGGCCCTTCCCGTGGCCATCGCGGGGCTGAAGGACAAGGAAGAGAAGGTTCGCGTGATGGCCCTGCTGTCGCTCGGCAAGATGGGCAAGGCGGCAGGCTCGGCAGCGCCGGAAGTGGCGAAGCTGATCGCCGACGACATGGAGCCGGTTCGGCGGGGCGCCGTCCTGGCGCTCGGCCAGTTCGGTCCT
>JBBSDR010000234.1:0-7863 GCA_038240465.1 Gemmatales bacterium | reverse complement strand
GGAGGTGTCCCATGACCGCCTCGCTCGACGACAAGGTTCGTGCCTTCGATCCTGACTTGCCCCTCGAACAGGCCAGTATCATCCCCGCTTGCTGGTATCGCGACGCCGATATCTGCGAGGCGGAGCGGACTGCGGTCTTCGGGGACTCCTGGCAGGCTGTCGCACTCCTCGAATGGCTCGCGGAACCGGAGAGCTTCGCGACCTTCGAGATTGCCGGCGAGCCAATCCTACTCGTCCGCGATCAGCAGGGAATGTTGCGTGCCTTCGCCAACGTCTGCCGTCATCGCGCTGCGCCGCTGAAAACGGAACCCTGTGGCCGGGCCTCACGGCTGCGCTGCCGCTATCACGGCTGGACCTATGACCTCGCCGGCGCGCTGCGCGGAGTACCCGAGTTCGACGGCGTCTGCGACTTTCGCCGTGAGGACAATGGGTTGATCCCGTATCCCGTGGATACCTGGGGACTCTACGCCTGGATTCACACCGGCACTCCCACCCTGTCCCTGCACGAGTATCTTGCTCCCGTTCCCCAGCTCCTGGCCGCGACAGGCGTGGACCAGTTGCACTTCGTCGAACGCCGCAGGTACGAGTTGAAGTGTAACTGGAAGGTCTTCATCGACAACTACCTCGATGGCGGTTATCACGTCAACACGGTCCATCCCGGCCTTGCCGGCGTTCTGGACTACGCTGGATACCGTACCGAGTTGGCCGAGTACACCAGCACTCAGATTAGCCCGCTCAAGCCCGCCTCTTCAGCCGAGTCGCAGGCTGTCGGCCAGGTGCGCGAGGGTGACAACGCCTATTACAGTTACGTCTTTCCCAACATGATGTGGAGCGTCTACAAGGGCTACGCGGACGTCAATATCGTCCGCCCGCTGGGTCCGGATCGCTGCGAGGTGGTGTTCGATTTCTTCTTCGGGCAAACCGAGGGCGAGCAGGCAAGGCAGAAGATCCGGGACAGCATCGTCGTTTCCGACCAAATCCAGCAGGAGGACATCGGCATCTGCGAGGAAGTGCAGCGCGGCCTCAACAGCCGGTCGTTCGACACGGGCCGCTACTGTGTCCGCCGCGAAGCCGCCGTCCATGCCTTCCATCGTCTCCTGGCTCGCCATCTCCGCGCCGCCGTGCCGCCGACTTCACCGCGAACCACATGAGACTCAAGTTTCGCGTGCCGGCTTCCGATGATTTGTGAGGGGGAGAATCCCCCTTCACGCCTTCTCGGGGGGAGTTCACACGCATGTACGAGAAGCACTTCGGCCTCAGGCACCGCCCTTTCCGCGCCACGCCAGACTGCTCGCGCTATTATCCCAGCTCGGTCCACGACCAGGCCCTCTCGTCCCTCCAGCAGGGAGTCGATGAGCAGGAAGGGATACTTCTGCTGACCGGCGAACCGGGCATGGGCAAGACGCTGCTGTGCCACTGCCTGCTGCAGCGAACCGGCGAGGAGTGCCGCAGCGCCTTCCTGACCAACACGCATCTGCCCGATCGCGTCGCCCTCTTGCAGGCCCTGGCCTATGAGTTGGGACTGGCCCACGAGGGCCGCAGCGAACAGGCGATGCGGCTGGCCATCACCGACGATCTGCTCGCCCTGTGCGCCGAGGGAAGCTCGACGCTGCTGCTGGTCGATGAGGCGCATCACCTCGGACTGGACGTCCTGGAGGAGTTGCGCTTGCTGGCGAACCTGGAGTCCAGCGAGGGCCGTGCCTTGCATGTCGTCCTCGCCGGACAGCCCGACGTTCACCGGACGCTGGCTCATCCGTCGCTTGCCTCGCTTCGGCAACGGCTGGCGGTTCGCGCTCACCTCGAGCCGCTGTCGCTCAACGAGGCGGCCGATTTCATCCTCCATCATTTGCGCATGGCGACGGATCGTCCCGAGAGGTTGATAAGCGGCGAAGCGCTGGAATTGCTGGCGCGGGGAACGCGGGGAGTGCCGCGCTTGCTGAACCAGGCGGCCCATCGCTCCCTGACGCTGGCCTACCAGGCAGGTTCCTCGGCTGTCGATGCCGAGGCGGTTACCGAGGCCCTGCTGGCCCTGGGACTGGAAGTCGAAGAATCGGCCGGCCAAGAATTGATGCGTCACACGGCGTGAGGTACGCGCACAGAGGAGAACGTCATTCATGGGTAAGATGCTCGACGCCTTCCAGCAGGCGCGGTCCCGCCGCAGTGCGCTCTCACCGGCCGCGCCGATGCTGACGACGATCTGGCCCGATGAGGAGGCCATGACTGTCGCCCCGCCCGAAGAGGAGATGCCCTTTATCGAGGTGGGCGGTCCGCGCGATCCGAGTGAGCGCATTCTCGTCATGGCCCCGACTCTGGCCGTGGCCCCGAAAGTGGTGGAACCCGCGCCTGTGCCGGCTCCCGCAGTCTGTCTTGATGGGCTGATGACCGTTCGCTTTCAGCCGCTGTCGCTGGAGGGCATGCCCACGGGTCCGGTGTCGCGGTTCGCTCCGGAATTGATCGCCTATCATCAGCCGGACCATGCTATCAGCGGCCAGTATCGCGACCTGACGACAAGCCTGCTGGTCCAGACGCCGATGGAGCAGCCGCGCACTCTGCTGTTCACCTCGGGAGTTGCCGGGGCCGGAACGACGAGCGTGATGCTGAACACGGCGGTCACCCTGGTGCAGCACAATCTGCGCCGCGTTGTGGTCATTGATGCGCATTTCAAGCGGTCGGCGATTGCCGCCCGTCTCGGCTTGCCGGAAGCGCCGGGACTGGCTGACGTTCTCGCCGGACGGGCCGACGTGGAGAGCGTTCTTCGGGCGACGCCGCTGCCCGGTCTGACGGCTGTGCTGGCCGGCACTGCTGAAGTTGCCTCACCGATTCGCCTGGCGGGAGAGCGGATGCGTTCGCTGGTCTGGCAACTGCGAGAACAGTACGATCTGGTGCTGATCGATGCTCCCGCCTGGGATGGCCGTCCCGAGATGGTCGCTCTCGGTTGTGCCTGCGATGCTGTGTATGTGTGTGTGCCGGAGAAGGAGCAGGACACGCCCGCGCTGGCCAATCTGCTTCAGATCATTCCCGAGCAGGGAGCGCCGCTGCGCGGCTGCATCCTGACCAGTCGTTGAGTCTTGCCGCTTGCGGCTTAGCGGTCTTCGGCGCCAGGCCGCAAGTGGCGATACAGCCTGTCCACGATACGCTGCACTCCCCCTTCCTCGCCGTCGGCGCGTCTGCGGTGCCAGTCGCGGTCGTCCGGCACCAGTTCGTCTATCGGCCAGGGCTGAAACGGCTGCATTCCCATCGCCCGCACCAGCCGGGTACTGTTCATCGTCACATCGCCCGCGCGCGGCGGCATTGGCCCCGCGTCTCGGCGCGGACAGCCCTTGAGCAGGTCGGGATCGTAACCTCCCACGCGATTGACGATCTGTCCAATCTGATAAAGCGTCACCGCTCGCGGCCCACCGAGGTGATACACGCCTGCCGCGTCGCCGGCCATGAACCAAGCGAAAACCCGGCTCAGATCATCGACGTAAGTGCAGGAGCGGACCTCGTCGAAATAGAGCGTCGCGGGCCGGCCATGACGGAAACGCGAGTCGATCCAGTCGATCGCTCCGGCATGGCGATTGAAACTCGGTCCCATCGGCAAAGAGATTCGCAGCAGCGCTGCCCCAGGAAGTTGCGCCAGGACAAGCGTCTCGGCCTCGACCATGGTTGTACCGTAGATCGTCACTGGATCGACGGGATCGCTCTCGAGATAGGGTCGGCCCAGTGTGCCTGAGTAAACGAGATCGCTCGACAGCACGGCGAGCCGGCAACCGTACTCGCGGACGAGTTCGCACATGACCGCGACACTCTCGACGTTGATCAGCCGGGCCATCACCGGATCGAGTTCACAGGACTTGAGGGCGCACGAACCGGTGCTGTGCAGGACGGAGCGAAAGTGATACTTCCGAAACAGGTCGCGCAGGCCCGCGCGATCCTCCCCGTCGATGCCAAAGATGTCGTCGCCGCGCAGTCCCGAGGTCCGCGTCAGCCGAACGCCGATGACCTGGCCTGGATAGCGCCGGCGCAGAAAGTGAAAGGCGTTGTAGCCCGGAACGCCGGCGATGCCGGTAATCAGCAGCGGCAGACGCGCGCTCATCCCGACAGGTTCGACCCACTCCTCATCCACGCGCTTGCTCGCCCTCCTCGCCCGGTCAAGCCAGCCAAAGATACGCCACAGGGGCGGCAAAAAGAATCGAATCGACCACGTCGAGAACGCCGCCGAAACCAGGCATCGCTTGCGAGGCATCCTTCTGCCGGCACTCGCGCTTGATGAACGACTCGGCCAGGTCGCCCAGCACACCCGCGCCGCCGACCGTCAGGCCAAAGCAGGCCGCCATCCAGTCATCGCCGCGCAGGACCGGCCCGAGGCGATTGATCAGCACGGCGACGAGCATGGCGAAAACGAGGCCGCCAGCCAGCCCTTCGAGAGTCTTCTTCGGACTCAGTACTGGCGCCATCTTGTGCCGGCCGAGCAAGCGTCCGGTGGTGTAAGCGCCGATGTCGCAGCACTTGGGAACAAAGATGGCCAGCGCCAGTGCCAGCACGGCTTGCCGGTTGAGATCGCTCTCCGGCCAGCGCAGTTGAGCGAGGAAGCCCGGCAGCACGCCGAGGTAAGCCGTCAGCAGCAGCAGCATCGCCAGCCGGCCCAGCGTGTCGCTGTGTTCCAGTTGAAAGGTGGCCATTGCCGCGAGAAAGCCGATGAGAATGACCGCGACATGGACGCCCAGGATCCAGCGCAGCGGATCGGCACTAATTGACCGCGCCCAGGGACACAGATGCGGTAGCCAGTTGACAGCGATCAGCAGCGCCACCGCGACATAAGTCAGTCCGGGCCAGGGACGGCGTGACGGTGCCAGGAGAGCCAGCAGTTCGCGACAACTGAGCAGCGACAGGGCGAGCATCAGGACGAAAAGGAACGGATACCAGGGATCGAGATAGCCATCGAGCAAGAGGACGCCGACGGTCAGCGCGATCAGCAGCGAACCCATCCACAGGCGCGTTCGCAGCATTCCTCATTCCTCGTTGAGGCCGCCGAATCGTCTCTCGCGCTGAGCGTACGCCTTGAGCGCCTCATGAAACGTCGGCCGATCGAACTCCGGCCAGCAGCGTTCGGTCACCCACAGTTCGGCATACGAGATTTGCCACAGGAGGAAGTTGCTCACGCGCATCTCGCCGGCCGTGCGGATCAACAGATCGGGATCGGGCAGCCCTGCGGTGTAGAGAGCGCTGGTAATGTGCGTCTCGTCGATCTGCTCGGCAGCGAGTTTACCTTCCTCGACCTGACGAGCCAGGGCGCGGACGGCATCGACCAGTTCGGTCCGGGCGCCGTAGTTGATCGCCAGACACAGACCCATGCCGGTATTGTCCTGGCTCAGGCGGATATTCTCGTCGATCTCGCGCAGGACCGGCGGCGGCAAACCGTCGCGGCGGCCGATGACGGAGAAGCGGATGTTCTGCTCCATGATCTCCGCGCGCTCCTCGATCAGGTACTGTTCGAGCAGCGCCATGAGGAACTCGAGTTCCGTCGGCGGCCGTTTCCAGTTTTCGCTCGACAGACAATAGAGTGTGAGTTGATTGAGACCGAGCCGGCAGCCTTCCTCGATGGTGGAGCGAACGCTCTGCACGCCGCGCCGATGACCCTCGATGCGCGGATAGCCGCGCTGCTGCGCCCAGCGGCCGTTGCCGTCCATGATGAGAGCGACGTGCGCGGGAAGCCGGTCGGGATCCAATCCCGCCTCGGCGAGTCTCTGACGCGTGTCGGCTGTCAAGGTCTGAGAAGCGGACAAGCTTGTTACCTCCTTGTACTCCAAAACTCAGAAAGACAATTGCAAAGTGCAAAGTGCAAATTGCAAATTGCAAATTGTTGTTGATCTCTCGTCCGACATGAAGACAATCGCGAGCTTTCTTTCTTCCAATTTGCACTTTGCACTTTGCACTTTGCAATTGTCTCTATTTCAAGCGAATAAAGTCTGTGCTCGATCCGGTCCCACCGACACGATCGACACCTTCTTTTCGAGCAACTCGGCGAGCCGATCGACATAGCGTCGCGCTCCCGGCGGCAGGTCCGACAGCCGGCGCGCCCCGCTCACATCTTTGCCCCAGCCTGGCAGCGTCTCATAGAGAGGCGTGCATTTCTCCAGCAGATACGCATCGCCGGGGAACCAATCGACCTGCTCGCCGTTGAGACGATAGGCGGTGCAGATCTTGATCTCGGACACCTCACTGAGAACGTCGAGCAGCATGACGGCCAACTCGTCCACGCCGTTGATGGCGGCGGAGTAGCGAGCGGCGACAGCGTCGAACCAGCCGGTGCGGCGCGGCCGTCCTGTCACTGTACCATACTCGCGTCCCGTGCGGCGAATATGCTCGCCGATGCCGTCGCGGCCATCGTCGAGTTCTGTCGGGAAGGGACCTCGGCCAACTCGGGTCGAGTACGCCTTGATGACGCCGACGATGCGGGTGATGTTCCGCGCCGGCACACTCGAGCCGGTCCAGATGCCCGCGGCCGTGCTGTTCGAGCTGGTCACATAGGGATAGGTGCCATGATCCACATCGAGCAGGCTTCCCTGAGCGGCCTCGAACAGGATGCGCTTGCCGGCCTTGAGTGCCTCGTGGAGCAGTTTGGTCGTATCGACAATGTGCGGCCGCATTTGCTCGGCGTAAGCGTGGTAAGCGTGCGTCAGGGCGTCGGGGTCGAAGGCGAGCGGGTCGGCCGCGTGAGACCGAACGCGCAGCATGCCGGTGAGGAAGCTGCCGCCAAGATCGATGTCGAAGGACTGCGCGTCGGGCGTCAGGGCCTTGTGGATGCGGTTCTTGCGCGTGCAGATGCCCTTGAGGCGCGAGCGCAGATGTTCCTTGTCGAGCAGTTCGCCAAGGCGCACGGCCCAGGTGCGGCCAACCTTGTCCGCATAGCTGGGACCGATGCCGCGGCCGGTCGTGCCGATGGCGTGTTCCGAGCCTTGCTCGCTGAGGCGCTCTTCCTCAAGGTGATAGGGGAAGATGACGTGGGCGTGATTGCTGACAACAAGGTTATGCGGGCCGACGTCGATGCCGCCGGCGCGCAGGCCAGCCACTTCTTCGAGGAACTTCGGCGGATAGACGACGACGCCATGCGCGATGACGGCCTGGACGTTGGGATGGAGCATGCCGGTAGGCAACAGCGAGAACTTGTAGACCTTGTCGCCGGCGACGACGGTATGGCCGGCGTTGGAGCCGCCGTTGAAGCGAACGACGAGATCGTGCTGCTCGGCGAGCAGATCGACGATCTTGCCCTTTGCTTCGTCGCCCCATTGCAGACCGACGACGCTGGTAGAGGCCATGAGAGAGGTTCCGTTACCGGCACAGGGCCATAAAAAACGCCCGCGACTCGCAAGGAATCGAGGGCCGTCAAGGTTCAGACAAACAGCCGGTTTTCTAGGCGCGGCGTGAGGAGGCGTCAAGGGCAGACCCGGCGAGCGTCGAGGCGTAAGCCCGACATGCTGCTGTTTGTCCTCGTTCCCAAACTCTGCTTGGGAACGCACGGATGCGAAGCTCTGCTTCGCGGCTGTCGAGCGACAAGCGAGAAGAGTCCGTTTGATGTATTTGAGCGATTCTTCGGCCCTGTTGTCTTCTTTGCAGCGCACGCAGCGCGCGGCGCGCTAGGATGCACGTTGTGCGGAATTCGTTTCATGATTCTGCTCCACACCCCCGGTGTGTGAGTTTTGCGTCCGCGGTGCATCCCGAGGCAGCCGTGAGGGGCAAATCCGCGTCAAAAAAAACTACGGTGGCAAACCTGGCTGGGGGATCAAACCCCTGCCGGCTCGTCCGGCAGGTGAAGCAGTTCGACAGCTAGATGAAACTGAGCGACTCGCCGACGACCCCTGCCGGCTCGTCCGGCAGGTG
>JBBSDR010000233.1:0-7913 GCA_038240465.1 Gemmatales bacterium | reverse complement strand
GCTCGCGTCGGCCCTCGCGGCTCAGGCAGCCTTGTGGGAAGGCCGCTTCGAGGAAGCGGCTGATCACGCTGGCCAGGTCGTGTGTGTGGCAGACCGCGTGAAAGTGGAACGGGACGGGATCCATGGCCTGCGCCTCAAGAGCGAGGCGGCCCTTGGGCTGGGCGAACTCGGGCGGGCAGAGGAGGGGCTTCAGGGAGCGTTGTGGCGGGCGCGGCGGATCGGGTTTATCGAGGAGGAGATCGCCGCCCTGATCGCACTGGCGGATCTGAGAAGGCGACAGGGGAACCCGGCCTCCGCGCGCGAGTTGCTCGACGGGGCGTGGGAGCCGGTGCGGCGGGGGCCCTACTGCCTCCTCCATGCCAACGCATTGAACGTGCTCTCTCGGATTAGGAGGGATGAGGGAGACCGCGAGGCAGCCGTTGCCGCGGCCGCTCAGGCTTACCGGTTGTCGTGGTGCGACGGCCCGCCGTTCGCGTACCACTGGGGCCTGCACGCGGCTCGCTTGCTTCTCGGGGAGCTCCAGGCCGCGAAGCCCGACGACCTGATTCCGTACAAGGAGTCAGCTCACGATCCGTTCCCTCACATCGACCTCGACATCCTGGCTGATTCGTAAGTGGAATCGAACTTATTGGTGACAATAGGGGGTAGAGTCGGGAAGGATTCTACGTTATGGCGCCTCCAGTTCCTCGTCGTCCGCTCGCCACCACTCCGCTGCCCTCCTCGCACGTCCCTCAGCGACTCTGGCCCACTCCCGCACCCAGCGGGAGGGGTGGGTCCGAAATGCGCTCGCCGCAGCCGCGTCGCGGTCGTAATCAGCCGCGATGTCTCCGAAGCGGACACTGTTGTTGCTTTTCTCGAAACAGAAGGAGTCGAAGACCTCCTCATCGCTTCCGTACCGATCGAGGACGAACGCAGTGAGTTCGGGAACGGTAGGCTCGCCGCCCTGAACGCTCGCGTGCGGCAGCTGGTGGGCGATCGCCCGCGTCCCGTCAAGCCCATTCTGCTGCACCCACCCCCGCGGGTATCGCCAGGAGGATTGGGGAAAGGTGGTGTACGCGAATGCGCCCCCCCGCCCAACGGGTTGAGCAGCCCGCTCCGCCTTGAGGTCACCTCAGAGAGGAACAACAGGAGGACCTTCGACAGAGTCTCGAAAATGACAGCGTCAGGATGAACCTCTTTGAAGCGCTGGCGGTCTACAATTTGTCTGCGGCCGACAGGGCGTGCGACAGAACAAGTCCCTTCGTCTCTGACTGCACGATCTGGATGTGGGAGAGCCTGGTCCAATCCGCCGGCGTCGGAAGTCGGAGAGCGCTGGTTCAAATCCAGCCATCCAGACTGACAGACGGAAGGGCAAGCCGACTGGCGACGGCACCCGGCTTGAACCCGGACGGGCGACAAGCTCTTGAGGGTTTGACTCCCTCTCCTTCCGCTTTCGCTGTGTTCGTGGCCGAGCGGCCCAGGCATCTGCCTTCCACGCAGAACAGGCGGGTTCCACTCCCACCGGACACTCTAGTAGCCGCAACGATTGGAGATTGCCATGCCAAAGCCGGACGCGATTCCTGACTGTCCTCCCACATCGGCCACCAAGTTGACAGCGGATCGAACGACTCAGGAGTATCGCATCGAGTTGATCACGCCGCTGTTCGGCGGGGGCGTTGAAGCGGGGGTGAACGACCCCCAGATGCCGATCCGCGGCACGGCGATCCGGGGCCAGTTGCAGTTTTGGTGGAGAGCGACGCGAGGATCGGTATGCGCGACGTTGCAGAACCTGCGCGAGCGACATCGCGCGGTGTGGGGCGCAACAGACAGCGCCAGCCCTGTGACCGTCGAGGTGGCCGACCTACAGGCCAGCGCGCCAGTGCCTTGCGCCCAACATCGCTGGGATCCGCAAGCCCGGCGAGGGCAGGGCGGATGGCGCCTCAACTGGGCGCAGCCGTTCGCAGGCCGCGAGAATGCTCTGCCCTATGTCCTTTTCCCCTTCCAGGGTGTAATGCCGCAGAACGACCCCCAAGCGCGTTCGGAAGAGGATCCGGCCGCATGCATCCACCAGGCCTCATTCTCGCTGCGCCTGCGGTTCCCCTCGGCGCTGACGGCGGACGTGGAAGCGGCCGTCTGGGCGTGGGTGAACTTCGGCGGTCTGGGCGCGCGAACGCGGCGCGGCTGCGGATCGCTCCGCTGTAGCACCCTCGCGCCGGCTGACGAACAGCGCGTCATGGAGTGGTTCCGGAAACACACCGGCGAACTGCTTGGGGTGGGGCGCGAATGGCCGGTGTTGCCGCCAAAACTACTGACCCGGCCAGAGGGGGGCGACATCATCGACGTCTGGGGCTGGCTGGCCGGGCTGTTGCGCCACTTTCGGCAGGGTGAGGGCTTCGCTCGCAATCCGGGGCAGGGAGGCCGGCCGGGCCGGTCACGCTACCCCGAACCCGAAACGATCCGCGAGACGACGGGTGCCAATCGTGGCATGAGTGGTCACCAGCGCTTGACAGGTGTCCCTGCCGACGCCTTCCCGCGCGCCGAGTTCGGCCTGCCCATCGTGTTCCACTTCCAGGGGCGTGGCGAGCCAGTCGATACGACGCTCCAGCCGCGCCGAGCCGAGCGCATGGCCAGCCCGTTGATCCTCAAGCCGCTCGCGCTGGCCGACGGCCGGGCCATCCCGATTATCCTTCCCCTGGTGACGCCGGCACTGACGGAGATCGAGCTGCTGTCGGGTCCCCACGGCCTGCAGATCTGGGACGCGCGGGCGATTCGCGACCTGCGGCTGGCGACATACTCTCACTCTCCCCTGGCAGGGCTGTCGCGCCAGGGATCGGCCGTGGAAGCGTTCCTGAACTTCGCCCGCCGTCCGGCGACCGAGGACGGCCCTGGATTCGTGGAGATCACCCGATGACCGCCCATCTGCTCCAACTGGCCATCGGCCCGGTGCAAGAGTTCATCGCTGCCGCCCGCCGCACGCGCGACCTGTGGTTCGGCTCGTATCTGCTCTCCGAGATCAGCAAGGCCGCCGCCAAAGCAGTTCAGGACCACGGCGACAACCTGATCTTCCCAGCGCCGAGGACTGCTGGGGATCTGGAGCGAGACTCCTCCCTCAACGTCGCCAACATCATCCTCTCCGAGGTTCACGGACACGATCCACAAACCATTGCTCGCTCGGTCAAGGAAGCTGCCCAAATGCGCTGGCGTGAGTTTGCCAACGAAGTCCATGCAGCCATCGGGGAGATTATCCGCGCGGGCCTCTGGGATCAGCAGGTGGAAGACGTCGTTGAGTTTTACGCTGCCTGGGTGCCATTCTCGCGGGACACCTACAACGAAAAACGACAGCAACTCGCTCGGCTCCTTGCGGGTCGCAAGAACTGCCGCGATTTCCTGGCGGCCCACGGCCACGAGGGCGTTCCCAAGTCTTCCCTCGATGGGATGCGCGAGACGGTGCTAACCGAGAATTGCAAGAAGTGGCCGCCTCGATTCCGCTACGGTCTGCGCGTCAGGGAAGGCGAACAACTCGATGTCGTCGGTCTCGTGAAGCGCCATGCGCTCGGCAAAAAATCGTACCCCTCCGTGTCGCGCATTGTGGCTGACCCCTGGCTTCGAGGCGTTGCCAGTCAGCGAGAGAGCAGCGCCCTCGCGCGGCTTGTCGAGGCGTGTGAGCGACTGGCTGTCGGTGGGCTGCTCAACCGTCTGGAGACCACACGTCTCCACGAGGATTACGTTACTTTTCCTTTCGAGGGAACGGCGGTTTATCGGCAAAGGCATCGCGAGTTGCTTGAGGAGACAAGCGAAAGAGAGGAACTGGAGCAGCGGCAACTGCAACTCCAGCCTCTTCGTGATGCCCTTCGGCAAGTCGAACAGTGCGCCCGTGATGCAGGCCTGGGGGCCGAACCCGATCCTTACGTCGCCGTGATTGTCGCGGACGGCGACCGGATGGGTGCGGCCATCTCCCGCCTGGGGTCGCCCGATGCGCATCGAACATTCTCGCGTGAACTGGCGCAGTTCGCCCTCGACGCGGCCGGCATCGTCCGTGAACACAGAGGTATGCTGGTCTACTCCGGGGGCGACGACGTGCTGGGCTTCGTTCCCGTCGATCAGTGCTTGACCTGCGCCCGGAAACTCCATTCGCTGTTCCACACAACAATGGTCCAGGCGCTGCCGAATGTGTCGGAAGACAATTTGCCCACCCTCTCCGTCGGCGTCGCCATCGGACACTTTCTGGAGAACCTCGAAGACCTCCTCGCCTACGGTCGCGCCGCCGAGAAGCACGCCAAGAAGCCCGACCGCAATGGCCTCGCCGTTCATCTGCACAAGCGGGGCGGCGCGCCCGTCAAGGTGCGCAAGCAATGGAATAAAAACCTCGACATGCAACTGACCGATTCAGCAGGATGGTTCCGCAGTGGGGTCGTTTCTAACCGTACGCCGTATGAGCTTCACCGACTCGCCGGAGTGTATGAGGACTGGCCGGCAGAGACCCTCCGTGCCGCCATCACGAGCGATGCCATCCGCGTTATCGAGAAGAAACGACCAGGCGGCGAGAAGACGGAGGAGATGCGGGCGATCCGTGCGTCCGTCCAGGGACACGTCAGCAAGGCCGACGACCTGCGCGAGTTGGCGGAGGAACTGCTGATCGCCCGGCAACTCGCGGTTGCGCTGCGGCAGAGCGGCGGAGGGAAGACCCTATGACGACGTTCCTTCGGATCAGTGGACGCGATCCGCTCGTGGCCCGCGATGGCCGTCCCTTCGGCGCCGTACAGGGCAACCGCATGCGATCGTCCGGCTGGCTGTACCCCTCTGTCGTGGCCGGCTCGTTCCGCACGACTCTCGCCAAGGCGGCCGACCGCGAATTTGACACGGCGACACAGGACGAATTGCTGCTGATCGACGTGGCCGGCGTACTCCCGTTCGCCAATGGGCGGCTCTACCTGGCCGCGCCGCATGACTGCGTGCTGGGAGAGAAGGCGAAGGTGTTCCGGGCGCGGCCAAAGAAACCCGGCGATGGCGAGGGGGCCGACTGGCCAGCCGCTGGTCTGTGGCCGGTCCTCATTGACACGGAAGATGATTTCAAACCGGAACAGGGACCTGCCCTCTGGCCGATGAACAGGGTTGTGGAATGGGTGACAGGCAAGTCTGTTCAGCCCCTTTGCGACTTCCTCGCCGACCCACTGCAGGACTTGCGCGACCACGTCAGTCTCGAATCGGAGACTGGGGCGGCGGAAGAAGGTCTGCTGTTCACGACCGCAGGTATCGGCACAAGGGCGCTGCCTCGGTTTGGGTGTTCCCAACGGCCGATACGCCCAACTGGACCGCCACGGCAGGACTGCTTTCTGGATATCGAGTTGTCGGCGCGGGTCGAGAAAGTGCCCCAGTGGGGACAGGAACCGTTGACTGCTCTCTCGACCTGGCATCCGCTCGGCGGCGAGCGGCGTCTGGCGCACTGGCGGACAGCCAGCGACGAGAAGATGTGGGAGTGTCCGTCAACTGTCATCGAAGCCCTGGGAAAAACGAATCACATTACGATGACTCTGGCAACGCCGGCGATCTTCCGCGATGGCTGGAAACCGGGCTGGCTCGACGATCGCCTAACCGGTCCGCCGACGGAGGACGGCCCGCGTCTGACGCTCGTCGGTGTATGTATCCAGCGCTGGCGGGCCGTGTCGGGCTGGTCGTACAAGGCCGGTGGGCCGAAGGCGATCCGGCGCATGGTGCCGGCCGGCGGCGTGTACTTCTTTGAGTCGGATCGCTCGGACAACAGTGTCCTGGCAGGTCAGTGGCTGCGGCCCGTCTCCGACAAAGCTCAGGAGCGGCGCGACGGCTTCGGGTTGGCGGTGTGGGGAACCTGGTGAGAGGAAGCGAGGAGCAGACGAGATGCCGAACAACACACGACTTTACTGGCTTCACTGCCTGGCCCCGACGCACGTCGGCACGGGACGCGGCGTCGGCTACATCGACCTGCCGGTCTACCGCGAGAAGATCACCAACTGGCCCTCCTTTCCCGGGTCCGGTTTCAAGGGCGTCTGGGCCGATCACTATCACCATCAGGCCAGGATCACCCTCCGAGATCGAGGGAGCAATAACAAGCTCAAGGCGGCTTTTGGCCTTGCCGACGACGGCGCCGGCAACAGCTCGCAAGCCGGCGCCCTGATCCCGACCGATGCCCGGCTGGTGTGTCTGCCGGTTCGCAGTTTCAGAGGCACCTTCGCCTGGTGCACGTCGCGACTCTCTCTGAAATTGCTTGAGCGGGATGTGCAGTTAGCCGGCTTTGAGGATCTCCCGCAACTGCCGGTGGAACTGCCAGACGGGGAGACGGCCTACATGTGCGGCGATGGACTGGTGCTGGATAAGCGCGTGTACCTCGAAGACCTTGACTTCAAGGCAAGCGACAAGGCGGAACACGTCGCGGCCTGGGCGAAGAAAATCGCTGCCTGGGTGTTCCCTGACGACTCGGCCTGGCAAGTAGAATTCGAGAAACGCTTTGCCATCCTGCCGGATGTCGTGTTCGACTACCTGACCGAGACCGCCACCGAGGTCGTGACACGAGTCCGCATCGATGACGACACGAAGACGGTCGCCGAAGGCCAGTTATGGACCGAGGAGTCCCTGCCGGCCGAGTCGATCCTCGCTGGCCTGGTGTCGTGCGATCGGGTGTACAACGGCAAGGGGTCCATCACCCCGCAAACGCTTCTCGACGAATACGCGACCAATGCGCTTACGCTGCAGATCGGTGGCAAGGCGTCGGTTGGCCGGGGGCGGGTTCGCTGCCTCTTCACCGCATAAGGAGTCCACCATGCTGAAAAGTCAACGCATGGCCCAAGCAGCTTTCAATGGCGTTCAAGAGAGGAGCCGGGGCAATGAGGCCTACCGCAAGGAGTACCGCAGTTTCGCGCGAGAGTTCCCGACGCTCGTGCATCAGTGCGGCCTGGCACAGGCAGTGGCTTTTGCCCAGGCGAAGAAGGAACATCAACTGCATTATGTGGCCGATCTCGCCGCCGTGCTGACCGCCGCCGGACATGTGGAAATCGCCACCGTGACGGCACTGGCAAATCAGACGCGGTCGCTGTCGGTGACCGCCTACGTCCGCCTCAGCCGCGATGCGCTTGACGCCGCCGTCTGGCTGAAGCGATACGTCGAGGCGCTGTTCCAGGAGAAGAAGGCCGCGCCGGCCAAGCAGGAGGACGGCAAGTGAGAGACCCCATCGTCCACCTGGCCCCGCGACGAGCGATCAGTCAGCATCCCGGCCTGATTCTTACGCGCTACCTGGCCGAGCAGAACGACGAAGGCCGCGACAAGAGTGCCTTGCTCGATGCAGCCTGCGCGGCCAGCCGTGACCCGTCGCTGATCGCGTTGTACCGGCGCGCTTTTGATCGCTGGCGTGAGGGACTGACCGGGATCAAGGCCGAGGCCAATCTGCCGACGCCGCCGCACACGCGGCTCATCGTCGGGCTGGGTAACAAGGGCGTCATCGAGGCGGGCCTGCGACTGCATCACACTTATGGTGTTCCCCTCATCCCTGGCTCGGCGCTCAAGGGGCTGGCGTCTCACTATTGCCATGAGATCTACGGCGCGTCCAACGAGTTGTACCACCGAAACCAGGACTATCACAACTTGCTTTTCGGTAAGACGGACGACGGTGGCGTGATCCGCTTCGAGGACGCATGGATGCACCCCGACAGTCTGGGGCACTCCTCGCTCCCTATTGGCCCCTGGGACCTATTCTGTGACTTTCCAAGCCTCTAAAGCCCTTCCAGAGGCCTTCCAGGGTAACCTAGAAGCCCTCTGCTCTCCTCCCACCGACCTTCTACCACTGAACCCCTCAGCGACCGCCAAAATGGCAGCTCTCTGACGGAGCCGGGCAAAAATTAATTGAACAATCGGCATGACAACTGCATGGTGTAATTGTATGAACCGAGATGCCACACTTGAAGCGG
>JBBSDR010000232.1:0-7916 GCA_038240465.1 Gemmatales bacterium | reverse complement strand
TGCACGAAGACGAGAAACTGCCCGTTCCCATCCAACACGCCGTTAGCCAGAGAGCGGCGCGCGATCTGTCGAAGGCCGACATCGAGCAGGCCGTCAGCGGCCGCCGGGCCGGCTGGCTCGCCGGCGTGGCCGGGCTGCTCTTCGCCGTCCTCATCATCATGATCTTCGTCTTCGGCGCTCGCAAGTTCATGTCGCACCTCGGCCGGGCCTTCCTGCCCTTCAGCGCCGGCGGACCGGCCAAGCGGACCCTCATCACGCTGCTCGAACCGGAGAACGGCGACATCACGATCTCCACCGATCAGCCTTTCAACGTCCGCGTTCAGATCGACGGCCGCGTTCCCGAGACGGTCAAACTGGTGACCCGGCCCACGCGCGACGATCCCGAGATGATGCGCGACCTCGACGAAGACAGCGATCGCAAGAACTGGACCGCGTTCCTGCCCGGACCCGAGGTGAAGGCACCCGGCTTCTACTATCGCATCGTCGCCGGGGACGCCGAGACCCCCGAGTATCGCGTCACGGTCCGCTCGTCGCCGATGATCGACATGGAAAAGTTCGTCGCCACGTTCCACTATCGGGACTACGTCGGCCAGACGATCGATCGTGTCCAGCGACGCCAGCGCAACCTGGCTGACCTGCGCGGCACCCGGGTTACCCTCGACGTCCGGACCAACCGCAACGTGAGTAAGGGCTGGCTCAATATCCAGGGAAAGCCAGGGCGGATCAACGCCCAACTCGATCCCAACAACCCATCGCGGATGGGTTTCACCTTCGTCCTGGAGCAGAGCGGCCCCTACGACATCTCCTTCGACGCGGCCGACGGCGATCACTACAGCGATGCGCAGCCGTATCAGATCAGCGTCCGGCCCGACGCGGCCCCCACGGTCGAGTTGACGAAGCCGGGGATCGACCTCGCCCTGTCGGTCAACGATCCGCTCGAACTGGAAGGCGCGGCCCGCGACGACATTGGCGTCAAGGAAATAATCCTGCACATGAAGGTCTTCGAGGGCGAACCGCTGCGCTCGAAGCCGTATCGCTCCGAGGCTGAGATCAAGCTGGCCGATGGCGGCTATCCGCTGATGCTGGAGTACAAGGACGTCGTCGACCTGAACCAGGTCAAGGACACACAGGGCCGGCCATTCGGTCTCAAGGCCGGCATGGTGCTGGAATACTGGCTCGAAGCGAAGGATGCGTGCGACTTCCCCGCGCCGAGCTCCGCCGAGAGCAAGCATTTCAAGGTGACCATCACCGACGTCAAGCCGGACCCGAAGAAGAACGAGGAACAGCAGAAGAAGGCCGAACAGCGGCAGCAAGAATTCAAGAAACAGCAAGACGACCAACTCAAGAAGCAGAACCAGGATCGCAAGGAGCAGGCGCAACAGCAGTAGGCGCAGCAGGAGAAAGAGCGGCAAGAACAGGAAGCCCGAGATAAACAGCGCGAGCAACAGCAGAACCCGCCGAAGAAGGAGGACCTGCCCGGGGAGAAGAAGCCCTCGGAACAGGACAACGGGCGCGGTAAGGGTAAGGACGAGACTGAGAAGAAGCAAGAGAAAGCGGGCCAGGACCTCGCCGACAAACTCGGCGAGAAGGAAAAGAAACAGGAAGAGGAACGGCGCAACGACGAGAAGGCCAAGCCCAAGGACGACAAGCCCAAGCACGGCCAGGGCAAGGACGATCCGCAGAAGAACCAGGACCAGGGCGATAAGGGCGACAAGGACAAGAAGGACAAGGGCCAAAACGGCGAAGCAAAGGGGAATCCCGATAAGTCGAACGAGCCGGGCAAGGACGGCGGCAAGGAAGCCGGCGCGCAACAAGACAAGCAGGGTACGGGCAAGAAAGACCCCAACGATAAAGGCGACGGCAAGCAGGGCGAATCGAAGGACGGCCAGGCCCAGCAGGGCGGCGAGCAGAAAGCCGCCGGCAAGGAGGACGCGCAACAGAAGCGTCCGCCTCAGCAGGGCGAGGGCAAGGCCAAGCCCGCCGACCAGAAGGACGGCCAGCCGCAGGGCGAGGCGAAACAGCCGGACAAGTCGCCGCAAGAGAAACAGGGCGGACAGGGCAAGAAGGAAGGCCAGCCGCAACCGGGCGGCCAGGAGAAGGCCCAGCCCAAGGACGGCCAGCAACAGGGCGAGCAGCCGAAATCCCAGTCCAAGGACGGCGCGAAGCCGGAAGAACAGAAGGGCCAGCGCGGCGAGTGTAAGGACTGCAAGAACGGCGGCGACAAGGCCGGCGGCGAGAAGAGCGAGGGCGGCATGCAGGGCGACAAGGCCGATGCCGCCAAGTCGAAGGACGCTGGCGGCATGCAGGGCGCCGAGAAGAGTGCCGCTCAGGGCAAGGGCGAGCCGGCCCAGCCGGCACGCGCCGAGGGCAAGGACGGGCCGAAGGAGCAGGGCCAGTCACAGGGGGCAGGCAAGAGTGGGCCGAAGGAAGGCGATCCGATGGCCGGGCAGGCCGGATCGGAAAAGGGCGCCCCGAAGGACGGCGAGCAGAAGAGCGCGTCGGCCAAGGGCGACCGCCTCAAGGGCGATCCGAAACAGCGTGCCGAGCAGAAGCCGCCCCAGGAAGCCGGCCCGAAGGACGTTGACGAGGCGGCCAGGGACCTGCGGAGCGATGACGCATCTGAGCGCGAGGCGGCCCGGCAGCGGCTGGAGCAGATTGCCAAGGACTCTCCCGATGGTAACGCTCGGGAGGCAGCCGAGAAGGAGTTGGACAAGGAGCGCAAGGGCGAGAACGCCGCGGCCTCGAAGAAGCAGTCCCCCGACGGCAAGAAGAGCGAGGGTGCCGAGAGCAAGGACGGCCAGGGCGATGGCACCAAGCAGGCCACCGGCAAGGAAGGCGGCCAGGGCCAGGCGCAGGCCAAAGGCAAGGACGGCCAGCAGGAGCCGAAGAAGGACAGCGGCGGCACGGCCAAGGGCGCCGGCGAATCCGATCCCCGTCCGGTCAAGGAGGAGATCGCGAAGTTGCAGAAAGCCGTCGAGGGAGCGAAGAACAACGATGGCGAGAAACGCAAGCTGTCGAAAGAAGAGATCAAGGAGATGTTCGAGAAGGTCGCGAAGGACCTCAAGGGCGACGACCCGGCCAAGCGCGAACGGGCGCGCAAGTTCCTCGAGGAAGTCGAGAAGCAGATGAAGGACAAGGATTTCGAGAAGGAACTGCCGAAGGACAAGGTCAAGGAAGCTCAGGAAGAGGCGAAGAAGGCCGGCTTCGGTCAGACCGGCACCGGCGGCAAGGATCGCCAGACAGACAGCACGGACCCGACGAAGCCGGCTGGCGCGGCGTCCGACAATCGCCATCGCGACCAGGCGGGCGACCTGACGTTGGAGCGATTCGAGGAACGGATCAAGAAGAAGAAATACATTGAGGACAACGACCTGACGCCGGAGAAGATCGCGAACGTCCGCCGCTTCTTGACGGAAAAGAAGAAGCAGGAAGAAGCCCGGGCCGCGACGGACAAGGGCAAGGCGCTCGGCACAACCGGCATCGATCTGATCAAGACACCGGACGGCAAGGTCAAGGCCATCGAGTCGAGCAACGACGGTCTGCCGCCGCTGGAATATCGCGACGCTTACAAGGAATTCACCAAGCGATTGCAGGAAGCAACACCAGGAGCAGGAGCAAAGGACAAGTAATCGCCCCCGGCGAGCGCTTCTTGCCGCTTGCGGGTTAGCGGGGTTGTATTCCGCTAAGCCGCCACCGGCAACACGGCGCTCGCTCCCAACGAGAGTCTCTCCGATGCCCTTTCCCCACCGCTATCTCACTTCCTTCGGCCCCAAGGATACTCCGCACCTCTTCACCGACGTCCTGATCATCGGCTCAGGTATCGCCGGACTGCGCGCGGCCCTGGAGGTGCCGGCCGATCAGCGGGTTGTCGTCGTCACCAAGTCGCGCGCCCAGCTCAGCAATAGTGCCTGGGCGCAGGGGGGAATCGCCGGCGTCCTGTCTCCCGAGGACCAGTTCGCCAACCACATTGAGGATACGCACGCGGCCGGCGCTGGCCTGTGCAATCGCGAAGTCGTGGACGTCGTCGTCCGCGAGGGGCCGGGACAGATTCACGACCTGATCCGCTTCGGCACCCGCTTCGACAAGGAGAACGGCGAACTGGCGCTGACGCGTGAGGGCGGCCACAGCCATCGCCGGATCGTTCATGCTCTCGGCGACGCCACCGGCTCCGAGGTGATGCGCGCCCTGATCGAGCGTGTCAAGGCGGCGCCGAATATCGTCCTCTGGGAGAGCCGATTCATCATCGATCTGTTGACGCACGATGGCCAGGCTGTCGGCGCCCTGATCAATCGGCCGCGCCGCGGCAAACTGTCCATCTGGGCCAAGCAGACGATCCTGGCTTCCGGCGGCGTCGGCATGATCTATCGCGAGACGACCAACCCGTCCGTGGCGACCGGCGACGGCATGGCGGCGGCTTACCGGGCTGGCGCGGTCATGCGCGACATGGAGTTCATCCAGTTTCATCCGACCGTCCTCTACCTGGCCGGTTCGAGCCGTTATCTCATCAGTGAGGCGGCCCGCGGCGAGGGCGCCTATCTGCGCGACAAGGACGGCAAACGCTTCATGTTCGAGGACCTGCCCGAGGCGTATCGCGTCCTGGCCGCCCCGACCGAGGCGGAGGGCAAGCGTTTCCTCGACGGCGACGAGTCCGCCCGTCGCCCGCCGGAACTGTCGCCGCGCGACGTCGTCTCGCGGGCCATTGTCCGCTGCATGGATCGCACGCAGCATCCGAGCGTTTATCTCGACCTGTCGCATCTGCCTCCGGAGCGTGTCTTGCAGCGTTTCCCGGGTATCGCCAAGGTCTGCCGCGGCTTCGGCCTGGACATAACCCGCGATCCGATTCCGGTCCGCCCCGGCGCTCACTACATGGTCGGCGGCGTCGTGGTCGATCTGCAAGGACGGACCTCCATTCCCGGCCTGTGGGCGGCCGGCGAGGTGACGTCGAGCGGGCTGCACGGAGCGAATCGGCTGGCGTCGAACAGTCTGCTCGAGGGCCTGGTCTTCGGCGCAGCCTGCGGCCGGGGCGCGGCGGCTGTGGCGGCGAAGATGCCGGATCGGTTCGTCGTTCCGCCCATCTCCTCGACGGGGGCGGCGACGAATCACGAAGAGATCGACGTGGCCGACGTGACCAGTTCGCTGCGCAGCCTGATGGTCCGCAAGATGGGCATCATCCGCAACCGCAACGACCTGCAAGAGGCGGACCGCACCGTCGCCTTCTGGTGCCGCTACGCCCTCGGACGTGAGTTCGACACTCCGGCGGGATGGGAGTTGCAGAACTTGCTGAGTGTGGCGCGTTTGATGATCTGGTCGGCGTTGCAGCGCACCGAGTCGCGCGGCACGCACTTCCGCAGCGATTATCCCGAGAAGAAGGACGAATGGCAGCGGCATCTGAACTGTCCCGACTCCCTCCCTGAATGGCCGATCCCCTCCCCAACCCCAATGGCGGCCAGCGTGCTATAGTGGATTGATGATTGACGATTGACGATTGATGATTCAATTGCCTGGACACATGCTCGAGGAGATGGGGTTCAAATCATCAATCATCAATCGTCAATCATCAATTCAAAGACTTCTCCCCGCATTCAAAGGGTTGCACCATGCGCAAGACTCATTGGTTCGCTCTCGCCGCTCTCGTCGGCACGATCGCCCTGGCGCTCGGCCTGACGGGGACGGCCCACTCGCAGTTGCCCACGGCACCGCTGGGACCGCTGAACAAGGAGGTGGCACGGGTGACGAAGATCGAGGAAGTCGATGTCACCAAGGTCCTCGACGCCTTGGGGCCGGCGATCACTCGCCAGCTCGCCGCTGGCCGGCAGGTGAAGGTGGCCGGCCTGGGCAGTTTCCGCGTCGTTCGCCTGTCTCAGACCCGAAACCTCGAGGATGGCCGGGTCGTCGTTCAGCCGGCACGGAACATCGTCGAGTTCCTCCCCGACGCGGTTGTCGAGCAGGCCGCCAATGCGCCGGGCGCTGTCCCGGTCGTCGATGTGCCGGCTTTCCAGTATGTGCCGCTGCCCGGACAGGTTCCGGGCCAGAAGGTGCCGCTGGAGCGGTCACCATCAACACGGATTCGCTAGAATGCGTTTCGAGGTTGTTTCGACTGGGCGAGCGGCGGGGTTGATCCCCGCCGGCCCGCCGGACAAGCCTCGCGATAGTTCTTGAGAGTCCGCGATGACACGCATCTACATTTACGACACGACTCTTCGCGATGGCAGCCAGGGAGAAGGCGTCAACTTCTCCTTGCAGGACAAGCTGCAGATCACGCGCCGCCTCGATGAGTTGGGCATTGACTTCATTGAGGGCGGCTATCCGCTCTCCAATCCCAAGGACTTCGAGTATTTCCAGGAAGTCCGCAAGCTGCCGCTCCAGCACGCGCGCATCGCCGCCTTCGGCATGACGCGGCGCAAGAACACGGATCCGGCGGAAGATACCTGCCTCAAGGCCCTTCTCGACGCTCAGACGCCGATCGTCACCATTGTCGGCAAGACCTGGGACATGCACGTTCGCGAGGTCCTCGGCGCCACGCTTGAGGAGAACCTCCGCATGATCGCCGACTCGGTGGCCCACTGCCGGGCTGCCGGGCGCGAGGTGTTCTACGACGCCGAACATTTCTTCGACGGCTTCCAGCGCAATCCGGAGTATGCCCTGCAAACGCTCCGCGCCGCCCAGGACGCCGGCGCGAACATCGTCATCCTGTGCGACACCAACGGCGGCACCTTGCCTGATGAGATCGCCGCCGCCGTCGAGCAAGTTCGCCAGATGCTGCGGATCGATCTGGGCATCCATTGTCACAACGACTCCGACGTCGCGACCGCGAACAGCCTCGCCGCCATCACGAAAGGCGCGACACAGGTGCAGGGGACCATCAACGGCATCGGCGAGCGCTGCGGCAACGCCGACCTGGTCTGCATTATCGCCAATCTCGCTCTGAAACGCGGCTGCGAAGTCCTCCGTCCTGATAGCCTGCAGCATCTGACGGAGGTATCGCGCTACGTCTACGAGACGGCAAACATGAACTTCCGTCCGGGCCAGCCTTTCGTCGGTGCGAGCGCCTTCGCTCACAAGGGCGGCATGCACACCCACGCCATCGCCCGCAATACGGCGAGTTACGAACATCTCGATCCCGCCTCGGTTGGCAACGAGCGCCGCATCCTGGTGAGCGAACTGTCCGGACAGGCGACCATCCTGGCGAAGACGCGCAAGCACGCCCTGACGCTGGATCGCGCCCTGATGGCGAAGATCCTCGAAGCGGTACAGGACCTGGAGAACGAGGGCTATGAGTTCGAGGCGGCCGAGGCGTCTTTCGATTTGCTGGTCCGCAAGCAAGCGGGGCTGTACGCGCCCAAGTTCGAGCGCGTGGCCTATCGCCTCAACATCGAGACGGGAACGGACGGAATGCCGCGTACCGAGGCGACGGTGAAACTGAAAGTCGGCGGCGAGGTGATGCACACCGTCAGCGAGGGCGACGGTCCGGTCAACGCGCTGGATGGCGCACTGCGGAAAGCGCTGCTGGGAGTTTATCCGCGGCTGGCGGAGATGCACTTGCAGGACTACAAGGTTCGTGTGGTCAACGCCCGGGCGGAGACGGCGGCGAAGGTGCGTGTCGTCATCACCTGGCGCGATGGCGAAGCAGTCTGGGGAACGGTCGGCGTCAGCGAGAACATCATCGAGGCGAGCTGGCGGGCGCTGAGCGACAGCTTCGAGTACAAGCTCTTCAAGGATGAAGAAGCGAGCCTGTCGTCGTAGCCCCAAGCGGCTGTAAGGGTTCGCCTCGGCGGCTTTCGTCCAGTGGCGACGAACTCAGAAATGGACAGTTACCGGCCCGGGCCTTGCGGCTCCGAAGACGCCGGAGGAACAACTCCTCGTCTCGGCACCTGTCAACTGGCGCGACAGCGTTAGGGACTTGGCCTTATTACCCC
>JBBSDR010000231.1:0-7926 GCA_038240465.1 Gemmatales bacterium | reverse complement strand
CTGCTCTTGCTTGAGCGAAGAGCAGGCGAGC
Source organism: Gemmatales bacterium (assembly GCA_038240465.1). Lineage (GTDB taxonomy): Bacteria > Planctomycetota > Planctomycetia > Gemmatales > Gemmataceae > JBBRIK01. Next base: position 7,895 of record JBBSDR010000231.1, on the reverse strand, counting down.
CGCCTGCACCACGGGACGGCGAGCCGCCTGCACCACGGGACGGCTCGCCGCCTCCCCTCCATGAGGACCTCGCGAAACAGGAACGCCGATTGCGCCACCCCTTCGGTTTCTGCGCTGGACGAAGGAGAAAATCCCGCGCGCCAGGCCGGGAAGTAGGGTGCCTCGCGGCGGCGCCGGGGAATAGTTGAGGAGCAGGACGCGCGGGCTGTCCAGGGAAGGTTCGTCCAGCCCATTCCGTATTTGCGGAGACTCCCGGTCATGCCCAACGACGCGAAGCTCGGTCTGGTCGCCGGCGTGGCCCTGGTCATCGCCGTAGCGGTCTTCTTTGTCCGCAAGGACGTCTCACCCGACAGTCCGCCCGCTCAGGTGCCGCGCCTGCCCGCGCCTGCCTCCGGCGTCTCGCGTTCGCGGCCGGTCCAGCAGGTATCCGGTCTGCCCCTTCGCCCCGAGGCGCAGGATCCGGAATAGTGTCCCTCTTGCCGCCAAGCCGCAAGCGGCAAGTTCAGTCTTGCAGCAATTCGTGCGGCAGCAGCGTGAACATCGCCAGGGCCACTGCCGCCGCCAGAACGACCAGATAGAGCAGCGTTCCCACCCAGGAGCCGTTCGTCGGGTGTTCGTCCTCGGGGTCGAGTTTCGCCGCTGGCGCCGGTGCGGGCGGCGGCGCCGGACGGGGCGGCACTGGACGCGGTCTTCCGGCGGGAGGGTGAACGGAAGCGCGCGGAGGAGCCGTGCGCTGCGGCTGGCGCGGCATGGGCGGACGCGGCTGGGCCGCCGGCTTTGGCTGACGCGGCTGCGGCGGAATGGTCGGGGGCGGTTGCGTCTCGTCCACCTCATACGATTCGCGATACACCTTGAGCGGCTTTTCCGGGTCGTTCCCCTGAGGGTTCGACGCCGACGGCGGCGGCGGCAGCGTCGCTGGAATCGGGTTGAGCGTCTGCGGCGGGTCGGTCCCCGGTACGCCGCTCGCTGGAGGCGGCAGGTTGGCCGGGATGATCGACTCGAGCATGTCCTCGGCCACCTCGGCCGGATATTTCATGCGCAGATCGTCGAGATAGTTCTCGATGTCGGGATGCTGGGTCGCCTCGACAAAGGTCGGGAACGGTTTCAGGGCGTGATAGGGGTTCTGCCGCAGCAGTTCCTGGCGCAGCTGTTCCGCTTGCCCGGGACGTCCGGCGCGCAGGGCGGCATCGGCGGCCAGCATCAGGAACACCTCGCGCATGGCGGCGTCCTGCTGTTGCTGATACATCTCGGCCAGGTCAACGTAGACCTGCAGAATCTTGTCGTGCGAGTGCATGTGCTGTCTCCCGTCTCTTCTACAATAGCAACACCAGGAAAGCACGAAATCCGAAATCCGAAATCCGAAAACAGACAGAACGTTTCTTCTTTCGGATTTCGGATTTCGGATTTTGGATTTTGCTCGAGGATTTTGGGTTGAGATGAATGGACGAACCACTGCTGCACGACGTCCGCGTCCTTGACGCCTCGCGCATTCTGGCCGGCCCCTTTTGCGGCCAGGTCCTCGGCGACCTCGGCGCTGAGGTGATCAAGGTCGAACGGCCGGGACAGGGCGACGATACGCGCGAATGGGGCCCGCCCTGGCTCGGCCCAATCAGCGCTTACTACCTGTCGTGCAATCGCAACAAAAAAGCCATCACCCTCGACCTCTCTCATGCCGACGGCGTTGCCCTGCTCCACGATCTCGCTCGCCACAGCGATATTCTGCTCGAAAACTTCCGTGCCGACAGCGCCGTCAAGCTCGGACTCGATCCCGCGCGTCTGCACGCCGTCAATCCGCGCCTGATCGTCTGTTCCATCTCCGGCTATGGCCGCACCGGTCCGATGCGCGAGCTGGCCGGTTACGATTATGCCGTGCAGGCGCTCAGCGGCCTGATGGGCATCACGGGCCCCGTCGCGGGGCCACCCTCGAAAGTCGGCGTCGCCGTCACCGACATTCTCACCGGACTCTACGCTGCCGCCGCCGTCCTCGCCTGTCTGCACGCGCGGCGACAGAGCGGCCACGGCTACGCGATCGACCTCGCCCTGCTTGACTGTGCCGTCGCGGCGCAGGTCAACGTCGCGCAGGCGTTCCTGACCAGCGGCAAGCTGCCCGAACGCCAGGGCAATGCGCATTTGCAGATCGTCCCCTATCAGCTCTTCGCCACGGCCGACGGCTGGATCGTTCTCGCGGTCGGCAACGATCGCCAGTATCAGCGGTTCTGCGAACAGGCGGGCCAGCCCGAACTGGCGAACGATCCTCGCTTCGTCAGCAACCCCCTGCGCGTGCAGCATCGGGACGTGCTGGTGCCGCTGGTCGCCGAACTGATGAAGCAGAAGACGACGGCCGGCTGGCAGGAATGCCTCGACAAGGCCGGCGTGCCGTGCGCCCCGGTCTGGAGCTATGCCGACGTTTTTGCTCATCCGCAAGCCGAGGCGCGCGGCCTCAAGGTGACAGTCCGCGATCCCGACGGCCAGCCGGTTGACCTGGTAGGTTCGCCCTTCCACATTGAGGGCGCGGCGCCTCCCGTGCCGCAACCGCCGCCGCGGTTGTCGCAACATACCGGCGAGGTCCTCGGCGGCATCCTCGGACTCGATCCGGCTCGCATCGACGACCTGCGCAAGCGAGGAGTCATTTGATTGTCGATTGATGATTGATGATTGATGATTGTCGATTGTCGATTGTCGATTTCGGACAGAACGACGAGAAATCGACAATCGACGATCATCAATCGACAATCATCAATTCTGGATTGAGCGGGATTCTGCCTTTACAAGTTGCATCCGGTCCGTAAAGATGGATCAATGTGAAGAGCGGGTTGCTGCCGTCCGGACGGACGATTTCGACCCGCTCCCTGTGTTGCTGGAGAGCAAGGCGGCGGAACGGTTTCGAGGAACGAATGGCCTGTGCAGGCACGGGACTCGGTGGTATGGGAGTAGCCATGACGACTGAACGGGTGCCAATGACCCAGGAGCAGTACGACAAACTCAATGACGAGATCGACCGCATGTCGAACGCGGAAATGATCGAGATCGCCAAACGTATTGCCACCGCCCGCGAACTCGGCGACCTGAGCGAGAACGCGGAATATCACGCCGCCCGAGAAGACCAGGGCATGCTGCAAGCCCGCATCGACCGCGCCAAGGATCGTCTCGCCCGCGCCATCGTCATCGATCCGTCCACTCTGCCCAAGGATACCGTCGTCTTCGGCGCCCGGGTGCGCGTCAAGGACCTCGATTCGGGCGAGATCGAGGCCCTGGTCCTGGTCGGTCCCGGGGCTGAGGACTACGAGAACAACATGATCCTCGTGTCGAGTCCGCGCGGCAAGGGGCTGCTGGGCAAGAAGGTTGGCGACATCGTCGAGATCACGGTGCCGCGCGGCATCATGCACTACGAGATCCTCGAGATTGGCAACCAACTCTGACCGATCTGTCTTGCCGCTTGCGGCTTGGCGGAAATACCCGCCAAGCCGCAAGCGGCGAACCCGGGAGCATCCCCCCTGCGCCTCGACGGCCGAACTCCTGACGCGCTTCGCCCGCTCAGCTTCCAGCGGCGCTTCACCGGACAGGCGCCGGGCAGTGTGCTGGCGCGCATGGGGCGGACTGCCGTCCTCTGCACCTGCACCGTCGAGAAGGCGGTCCCCATCTTCCTCGAAGGCACAGGCAAGGGCTGGCTGACGGCCGAGTACGGCATGCTGCCTGGAAGCACCGGCTCGCGCAAACCGCGCGACCGGGGCGGCAAGGTCGATGGCCGCAGCGTTGAGATTCAGCGTCTCATCGGGCGCAGCCTGCGAGCGGTCGTCAACCTCGACAAGCTCGGCGAACGCACTCTCTGGATCGACTGCGACGTCCTCGAAGCCGACGGAGGCACTCGCACCGCCTCCATCAACGGCGCCTTCGTCGCCCTGCTTGACGCTCTTCTTTTCTCTGCTCGCGATCTCATCAATCCCATTCCGCAGATCGTCCGCGACAGTGTGGCGGCCGTCAGCGTCGGCCTGGTCGTGCCGCGCGGTCAGGAAACGCCGGTCGAATTGCTCGACCTGAACTATCTCGAGGACCGCGACGCCGACGTCGATCTCAACCTGGTAATGACAGGTTCCGGCCGGCTCATCGAGGTCCAGGCCGGCGGCGAAGAATCCACCTTCAGCTTCGAGCAACTGGGCAAACTGCTCGAAGTGGGCAGGGCCGGCATCGCCTCCATTCTTCAGGCTCAGCGAGCCGTCCTCGGCGCGGAATGGCCTCTGGACTGACGGAATCCTTTCTGCTATACGCTGCGTCCATCACGTCTCTCAATCGGTCGTCCCATCCCATCTCGGGGAGGTGCGAAGGATGCGCAAACTGATCTGGACAGTCGCGGGCCTGTCGTTGTCCGCTGTGATCGTGCTGGGGACGCGAGTCCCCGTCGAGGCCGAGGCGCCGCAAGGCTCCGCCGTCGCTCCCACGGCGCCCCTGGGCCGGCCGGCGCCCATGCCCGCGCCGATGCCGCCGCCGCCGAAGCCGAGCGAGTACGCGATCAAGGCGAAGGACGGCAACTTCTTCATCTGTGCCGCCTATTATTCGGGAGAACACGCCGGCTATCTCGCCGAGCAGGTCGTGCGCCAGCTGCGAACGAAGAACATCAACTCGTTCGTCTACAACTACGCCGACCGCGAACGCCGCGAACTGGAGTGGGCCTATCATCAGCGGATGAAAAACAATCCGAACGTTCCCTATCGTCCTCGTTTCACGCGGGTCGAGCAGCAGGTCGCGGTGCTGATCGGCGGCTTCAAGACGATGGAGGACGCCAGCAAGTCGTTGCCGACGGTCCGCCAGTTGCCGGCCCCCAAGGTGACGTTTCCTTCCGGCGAGGAAGCGGCCGATCGGGTGATGATCTACGGGGATGGACACCGAACGGCCCCGGACCCGAGCAGACCCAGACGCCGCGTTAACCCGACGGCTTTCTCCCAATCGGGAGAAGAAGCAGAAGAGGAAGAGACCCATCCCCTCAAGGGAGCGGTGGTCAATCCGTTCGCAATGTGCTTCGTCGTTCGCAATCCGGCCCAGGCGAAGCAGCAGGAGCAGGACGAGAATTACGTCGATCCCGCCTGGAAGAAGATGAACGTCAACGAGTCGTACAGCTTGCTCAAATGCAAGAAGAACTTCACGCTGGTGGTCAAGGTCTTCAAGGGGCCACAATGCTACCAGTCGGCATCGAACCCGCAGAAGAAGGACTCCGGCTTCCTGGGTAAGCTCGGCCGTGCGGACCAGGGAGACGTCCTCGAAGCGACCGCCATGCAGGCCCACGCGCTGGCCAAGTTTCTCCGCGAGTACAAGTTCGAGGCCTACGTCCTGCACACGCGATACTGCAGCGTCGTGACTGTGGGCGGATTCGCGGCGCAGGGCGACCGGGAGATGATGGCGAAGAAGGAAGAGCTCGCCAAACTGCACGGGAAAACGGTCCAAACCTCAGGCGGCGTCCTGTGTGTCGATCCGGCCGTCGATCCGCTTGGCCTGTTGCCCGATCCGATGCCGATGCGCGTCCCTCACCTGTGAGACGTCAGCGGACAATTCCTCATCGAGGTCGCCGTGACAGCCATGACTGACAGCGAGCAGTCCAGCAAGCAGGGCCAGAAGCAGCAACCATGCCGGACGGCAGCGCGAGGGCGGAATAACTTGCTTCTTTTTTGCCGCTTGCGGCTTGGCGGACTGCTCGCTAAGCCGCCAGCGGCAAAACGTATCCGGCGACAACAACGTTTGCATCTCGGATTCTCCGAAGCATACAATAGAAGAGGGATGGTCTCTCTTTGTATTCTCTTCGGGGGCCGCGGCAATGACCTCAATGTCTGCCTCCTCTCTGGCCGAGCGCCTGTGCCGGCCTCAGCGTGTTGGTCTGTTCGGTCATCGCGGCGTCGGCAAGACCACCTTGCTGACCATGCTCTACCGTGAGGCGGTCAACGGGCATCTCGCGGAGTTGCGTCTGGCTGCCGGGGACGCCGCCACCGCGAACTATCTCGGCGACAAGATGCTGCAACTCGAACAGGGCGACGTGCTGCCCGCCACCCTGGCCGAGACGGCGCTGCGCTTCCAGCTCTATCACGCCGACAGCCGAATCGAACTGATCGTCAAGGACTACCAGGGCGAACAGGTGCAGGTCGGCCGTGAGGAACCCATCCGCGACTTCCTCAAGGAGTGCGACGCCGTCTGGCTCTGCTTCGATCCCGTGCTGCTCGATTCGCGCGCCGATCGACTTCACGGCGAACAGGAAGCCGAGCAGGTCGTCGAGGACTATCTCGCCCTCGAACACGGCGACGGTCCGCCTCGGCCCATGGCCCTGGTGCTGACCAAGGCCGATCTGCTGCCGCGGCGTCCTGAAGGTATCAGCGAAGAGTTGTGGCTGACCGACCTGGCTCGCGGCTCGTTCCCGATGACGCTGCACGCTCTGCGCCAGCATTCGCCGGGCAATACCATCCTGGCCGTCAGCAGCCTCGGCCGGCGCGATCGCGAGCGGCCGGCCACGCCGCTTCAGCCCGAAAACCTCGAACGGCCGCTGCTGTGGCTTGTCTCCGTCTTGCAAGCTCAGGACGAGGCCCGGCTCGATCGGCTCTTCGACAGCGCGCCCGGCAAGATCGCTCTGCTGCAGCGCTGTGTTCGCTCCTTCGCTCAGCGCTATCCTGGCTCGCTCCGGCTGCCGGTCTACGAGAATCGGCTGCGCAAGGCGATCCGCCGGCGTCGTCGTGTGTTCGGTCTCGCCGGTGCTGCCCTCGTGGCCTTCATCGGCCTGAGTGTGTGGGCCGTCGATACCCTGCGCTATCACTCGGTGCGGTCCCTGGACAGTTCCGGCGCGGATCGCGCGGTGGTGCGCGAGCGCTGGCGGGAGTATGCGTCCTCGCCCCTGAGTATCGGCGGCCGCGAGACGGCCGAGCGGCGCCTGCGCGAACTGGACGAAGAATTGCACGAGCAGAAACGCCAGCAGAGCCTGAACAACCTGAACAAACTGGCCGACGATCCGGAGTCGGGAACGACCGTCGTGCTGACCACCCTGCGCCAGTTCTCCAAGGAATTCCCCGAGACAGCGGACCTGGATCGCATTCGCGCCGAACTTGCCAAGAAGGTCGAGGTCCAGCGCGGGCGCGAGGCGCAGCAAGCACTGGACGAACTGATCAAGAGCGAGTATCTGTCGGCCGGAAAAAAGGCGGGCGACGAGGCACGCAAGCACCTCGAAGGACTGATCGCGCGAGCGGATCGCGTCCTGGAGGAATTCGGCGACACCCCTGTGTCAGCGAAAGTGCGCGAGCGGCGGACCGGCTATCAGCAGCGCATTGATGAAGGGGATTTCGAGGCCGCACGTTCCTACTCGCAGCGTGAAGCGCAGAACTTCGCCACCCGCCGCGAACGCTATCAGCAGTATCTGAGCCGGCATCCGCAAGGCGCGTTCGCCTCGCCGGCGCGGTCGGCTATCGTCGAGATCGAAACGGCGTGGGACAAGTCCGATTTTCGCCGGATTCGCGAGCAGTTCCTGAAGAACCCGTCCGAGTTCGACGAGTTGAGCGCACGCTGCACGCGCTACCTGGATGTCCACGACCGGGGCCGGTATCGCGACAAGGCGAAGGAGTTACTGGCCTGGGCCGGACGCACCAATCAGTCGCGCGAGTACACGGTCAAGGTGGTCAAGGGCGACTTCTCGAAGAAGCTCGGCCGCTGGTTCACGCGCGGCCCGGACCTGTCCGTCACCATCGAGGTCAACGGCATCAAGCATGGGCCGACGAACATCCTCAAGAACGATTACGATCCGAACTGGAACTACGAGTTTCCGCGTAGTGTGACCTGGAAGCCAGGCGATACGGTGCGAATCATCGTCCGCGATCACGATTTCTGGGGCCGAACGATCATCGACTACTCGTCGAGCGACAGCGACAAGCTCG
>JBBSDR010000230.1:0-7928 GCA_038240465.1 Gemmatales bacterium | reverse complement strand
TGATCGTTCTCTGCTTGGAGTGCGCAGCAGCGTTGTTCCCAATCCGCACAACGACTACAGGTGCTATGCCTCATGTTTACCATGGCCATCTTTGTAGTCCGGCTACGTTTTTTGGCCAGATCGCCGGTGAACGGTTACGGACAGACCTTGTCCAGGCCGTTTCGGCCGAAGACGTTGATGGTCGGGAGATGCCGGCCACATCTCGGAGTGCCGCAGCGAGCGAAGAAGACACCGAAGAGTGAGGGTTTCAGATCGGTGTGGGCCGTCCGGCATCCAGGGCAGCGAAAAGCGGGCAAGCCAGTCTGGGAGCAGTGTGGACAGGTGTAGCAAATCCGGTATAAGGAATTGCTCAAAAGTGATCGAGCCCGCAGCAGGTAAACCGTACCCAGGACCAGAAGGGGGCCCGCCAGCGTCGCCCCCAGGATGATCGCAGACCAAAGAGTAATCTCGGAGTGGTAAAGGGCGAGAGACCCCGCCAGCCCCAGGCCAGACAGGAGGAAGGCAGGGTGCAACAGAAAATGCCGGTTGGTACGGTCGATCATGGGGCGGTTTCCGACAGGTATGTTCAATCACCACATTGACGAAAGGCCGAGCGTTCAACGGTTCCAATGCCTCTTGATCCCCCAGAACGCCAGTCCAATGAGGGCAAGGAGCAGCAGAATGCGGACAGGCCACGAGCGGAGGCGGCGGCGCAAGCGTTTCCACAGTGGAAGAGGGATTAGACGGCGGAGTTGCTCACGGACGTCTGACGGCCAGTCCCGGCCCCCATTTCGGATGACGAGGAGCAGGTTCTTTTTTTTGTGGTTTTTGAGCGCTCGGATGAATGCTTCCGCCCGTTGGCCGGCTGACTCGCCCAGACGCTCCCGAAGGTCAGGAGAAGCGCACTGATGGAACCCGACAGCGACCAGCGCGCAGGCCAGGGCGGGCCGCAACAGCTCGCCAGCGCGGCCGATGAAGAAATCGCAGAATCTCTGGTAGACTAGCGTGTACTCCTCGGGAGTGGGAGCGAGTGAGAGAACGATCTGCTCCAACATTGCCTGCGGATCATTTCCCGGCTCAGCAAGGTAGGCCCCGGCGAGGGCATCGGTCAGAGCCTCCAGACGTGTTTGGCGAGCGGCCCCAGGAGACCAACCCAGCACGTTGCCGACTCGCTTTAGATCCTCATGAAGGGAGGGCATTCTTTCCAGGCGACGCAGGTCAAGCCAACCTCTCAGACGATGACGAGTATCATCGGACAATCCCTCGCGATCTTGCAACGGGCGGTCTTCCTCCATCTCGGCCAAGTGGTTGAGTACCAGGGGTAGAGTCCCCAGGTGGAAACTTGCGTCGGTACGCCCCCAGCCCACGATCTTTTCCAGGGCGCGAGAGTGGGCGAAGAGTTCCTCCACCTGTTTGCGGTTCTCCATCGCCAGCCGACAGTTCTGCAGCGACAACTGTTCAATGACTGCATCGCGCTTGAGGACTTCCTTACCCAGACCGCCCTGTTCCAGGGCGGACCGGACCTCCTCCTCGGTCGGCGTGTATTCCTTGCTCCACTTCAGGCGAAACGCCAGTTCAAACATGTCCTTATCCGCCACCTGTAGTTTCGCGCACCATTTCGCGAAGTTGTCCAGGTCGGTCAGTTTGCCGTGCGCGATAATTCGGACAGCGTTCTCGGCGAAGGGGGTGGCACCTCCCAGGGCGGACTTGCGACCACTGACGCTGTGGAAGCCAACGCAGGAACCGGAGTAACAGCCAGCTGGTAGTTCGACGCCCGGGTCCGCGCCAACCACACGGGCACGGCAGGCGAGCGGAGCGTATTCGTAGGTAGAGAAGGTGAGTGAGGAGATCAGCCCAGGCGGCAGGACGGTGGTGGCGGCGTAGAGACAGCAGGCCACATCCTGGGCCGGCGCAGCTAGGAAAATGCGACGGTCCGCATGCTGCGGCAGCAGAAGAGCGTCAAGGAGGAAGCGGAGCATTCCCTGGCCGCGCTCGTCTCTCAGCAACTGCTTCGGGTCCAAACCCAGCGCCTCGCCACAAGGCAAGTTGGCCTCGGGGAGGTCCTTGCTCAAATCGCCGTCCCGGTTCTGCCAGAACGGACTCCCCCACAAGCGGGCAGCATCCCTGGCTGTCACCGTGTGCGGAAGGTTTAAGATGAGGTGGGTGAAGAAGTTGCCAAAGCGTGTCCCCGTCCCCTCCCGGCCGACATAAGCACTATGCAACAGGATGCGCCCGAGGTCCGGCGATTCGATCAGGGCGAGGCGGAGCGGGGCGGTTGCAATGGCTTCCGCAGTGGGCGCGACGCTGTCGGGTGGCTTGTAACCGGCGTAGACAATCGCCGCCCGCAACTGTGGGTACTCGAGGCCGGGCGTCACGGCCCGAACCTGGTAGCCGCTCTGACCGTTGACGCTGTGGCCCAAGCGGCACGAGGTGTAATAGATCTGTTTCATGGTTGTCGCATCTCCCCCTCATACCTCGGCCTCAGGGATGTAACCGCAGCGCCACAAGATCCACAGCAAGGGATCCGCGATGCGGACCGGTTCTGGCGACCGTGTCAGCCGTTCGATCCGGCCTCCAGGGCTGTGTTGCTCTCTCGGCATTTGACCCAGGGCCGACAGCGCGAAGAAACTGTAATCGGCGAAGTGTCCGTCAATCAGCGTGACCAGGTGCTGCTCGCCCCAGCGATTCAAGGAGCGAACGACCTCGTCGGATACCTGACGGCAGTCCACATGATTGAAGCCGCGCTGGTGATGAGAATCATGATGCAGTAGGGCCGTCCGGTCGATGACGCCATCAAGCAGGTCCGACTTGGAGAAAGCAAAGGCCACGGGAACGCGAATCCGCTGGTGCGGCCCCACTCCTCGGCCCGTCTGGAAGAAGTTGATGACACGTTGAAGCAAGGTTGCCGGCTTGTCGTCGGGCACCTCCGGACACGCTTTCCGGACTTCGACCGTCAACCGCTCGCGGATGCCCCGCACCTGGGTCGGATCGATCAGGAAGATGATTCCGGCGGCGTGCAGCAGGAAGCGATAGAACTGCTCCATAGTGCGGGGGTCTTCGTCGCGAAGGTCTTCGCCGGCAGCGTCGAAGATGGCCAGGTCTAAGGCGCCTTGTCCGCGCCAACGGCCCACCCAGCCGCAGTTGGGGAACTTCAGTTGGTAGATGAGCGGGATGCGCGGGCTGTCGCCCACGATGGTAGAGGCGACCCCTTGCGTTGGTGGAACTGCCACTGGAGTGGTCGGGTGGAACAGCCGGTTGTGATAGCGCTTCTCGCACAGGTCGTCGGACAGCGTTCGGCGTCCCTCGGCCACCGAGAAGGTCTCCTGACCGCAAATGGAGAAGTTGACCTCGTGCGCGAACCGATCTTTCAGTTTTTTGATGAGGACGCCGAAAAAGTTGCTCTTGCCCGAACTGCGGGTGCCGATGATGGCCACCACCTTTGGAGTCAGGTGGCCGCCTGCCGCCGCGGTTGGCAGAAACATGTGGTCGTGAGGGCAAAGTTTCCTGGCACCGTCGCGCCAGTCGTCGGCGATGATGAAGCGGGAGAGGAGAGTTCCCAGGAAGCCGCGCCGCGGCACCGGAAGTACTCGCTCCATGTCCGGAGGGGGAATCGTGAGGAAGTCTCCGACCACCTGATCCGGCGTGCGCGGGCCATCGCGCATGCGCCGCGGAGCCTGGGACAGATGGAATCGGTGGCAGCAGTACGGGCAAAAGGTCTGCCTCCAGGGCGCAATAAGAGCCATGTCTCTCTCCTGGTGTGGCGGCCCGCTCGGTCACGGCTCGCGCCGCAGGTCCAGCCAATCATCATCCGGGTTCTCGGGGAACAGTTTTCCCTTGGGGTTGCGCGGCAAGTCGGACGCGGAAATTACCTCCACGAGCGGCTGCCGCGGCGAACAGACCGTACCCGCCGGGATGCGCAGCACTTCTGTCCCGTCCTCACGATCCAGCGGCACCTCCCCCGAGCGAACCACGAAGACCAACGCCGGCAGGCTCCCCTCGGCCTCCGGAGTCACTCGCAACTCGTAGTCGCCGCTTCCGAACAGACCCAGAAAAGACTTCTGGATCCGGAGCCGGTAGGACAGGCCGTTGCAGGCCAGCAGCGGAACCTCGCGGCGAGCGCCGGAGGCCGTGCCGGAGGAATACTGCACGCCATCCTCAGTCTGGGTGGCGGCGTAGACCGTCAGGAAGAGTTTCATTCCACTGGTGGCCGTCAGAGAGAATCCGCCGTGCTGATCGTAGTGAAACTGATTGCAGTCCTCCCACTGGGCCTGACGGTCGATTGGCCCCGCCGGGAAACAGTCTCTCCGCCAGGCCACGCGGGCCGTGCGGATGCCGCTGGGCCAATCCCAGTGGCACACCAGCCGCCCACCGATCAATCGCACCCGCAGGGCCGCCACCTCCTCCACCGTCGTCAGCCGAAGCGTGAGGCCGACAACCCCTGTTCCCTCGATGATGCTCACGGGGGTGAAGTATAGTACGGCGACGGGATCGCCCCTGCCACGGGCCTGACCGGGACCAATGGCCAGAAGACGCTGTCCCAGGCCCTTCAACTCCTCGACCGTGAGCAGGTCGCCCACGTTCTTCTCCGGCTTCACGGCGTTCACGAACACGACGACGGCAGCTCCCACCGGCGGCGACCAATTCGCCTCGACCTCGTCTCCGGCACGAAAGGCGGTCAAGTCGGTGATCGGTTTCGGGGGGACCACCGGAATCGCGGTAACCGTTGCCCCCGAAGCGTAGAGCGGCTGACCGTCCGGTCCTCGGAATACAGCGACGACGCGGTAACCGATCGGCCGCCCGTTGGGCAGCCCGCCATCGGACGCGGTCTCTCGGGCGACCACATTCAGGACGGTCCCGTCCCCGCGCCGTGCGGGCGGCGCGCCTAGCTTGCGCCACACTTCGATTTGCCGGGCGGTGGGCAGGGGATTCCAACTCAACTCGACACAGCCGTCGCGGGCCAGGGCGCGCACTCCGGTCACGTCGGCTGCGAGGAACACCGGGCCGGCCAGGGCCGCTGAGGCGGACGGCACGCCGCCTCGCTCGGTGTAGACGGCGTAGTAGACGGACTCGCCTACCGGAGCATCGGGGTCCGTCAAGTTCACACCATCAATGGTGTCGATGCTGGTGCCGTCCTCGGGGCGGCGCGGGGCTGAGCCGGCCTTGCGCACGACGCGGTAACGCAGGCTGCCACGCGAAGGACTCGCTCGCCACCTCAGCATGACGAGTCCGGCCTGAAGAGTGGCCTCCAGCCCCGTCGGCGGATTGGGCAGGCAGGCGGACAGAGCAAGGCGGGCGTCCGCGAAGTCGGCGCAGGTTCGCAGAGCCTCTTCAAAACGGTCGATGGCATCATCGCCACGCCCTGCCGCCTGGATCCGCCGCCCTTCCTCGACCAGCCGCCTGGCGTCGGCGATCATCCGGTCGGTCTCGCCCTGCAACTCGATGGCGAAGACCGGACCGCGCAGTCCGGCCAGTCGCTGGCGCATGGCCTCCCCTTTCCGCTCAGCCAGCAGCACCCTCAGGTCGCGCTCGGCCAGGGCAATTTTCACCGCCTGCTCCTGAATCTGCTTCCGCAACTCAACGGCTTCGGGATAGTCGGGCCAGCCGCGCAACACCACCTCGACGCGCTGCCCTGCCTGCTCCAGGTCGCCGTCGCGCAGCAGCTTCTTCGCTTCCTCCAACTTGATGAAGAAAACCGAGGCATTGCCAGTGGTGTAGCCACACTTACGGCAGCAGGCGTCCTGAGTCGGGACGTGCGTCTTGCAGGCTGGGTTGGGGCAAACGATTCGGAAGGGCTTGCCGCAGTGGTGACAGGCAGCGGCGTCGGCGGACGTCGCCATGTGATAGCAGAAACCACACTGCAGCGGCGCGGCGCCGACCTTCTCGCGCGGCAGCAAGTTAAACTTGGCCCGGATCGCGAACTCCTCGATGAACTGCCGCGCTGTCTCTGCGGGGATCCCCTGGGCCGCAGCCTGGGCCACCACCTCGTCCGCCAGGCGCGGCAGAATCACCTTGATGCTGCCGGCCCCCAAGTGCAGATGCTTCTCGAACGGCTCCATCACCCGGGTCGCACGGTAGTTGTCGTACCGGACCTTGCCGACCGGATCTCCTAGGAGTGTACGGCAATGACCTAAGAGCGCCAACCGCGCCGAAGAGACCTGATCGGTCTTGCCCCGCCGTCGCAGATCCTTCTCCTGCTGGTCGGCCTCGTCGCGCAATTGGTCGCAGGACGTGCCCGGGTCGAAGCCAGGACCGAGCAACTCGTAGAGGTCCGGCTGCTTCAGTTCGTTCTGCTCGACCAGAAAGATCAACTCGTCGCGCAGGGTTCTCGCCAGGGTCGGATCGAGGGTCTCGCGGGCCGGTTTAGGAGCGGCAGCGACCGCGAAGGAGACGCCCCGGCGTTCCAGTTCCTTGCGGACCCTCTTCTCGTCCCAGCCGGCGCCGAGTTGCCTGACGATCTGCGTCAAGTCGGCGTCGGTGTAGCCGCCGGATCGGACAAGCACCATCTTGGCGAGGCCGTCGAGCCGGGCCATCGCCTCCTTGCTCACCTCGTCCCGCCGGCGCAGTTCGCGTTCCCGGTGCTGCTGCCGGATGGCAGGATCCTTCATCTCTTTGCGCATCAAGGGGACCAGGTTCATGTAGACGGCGCCACGGCGTCTCTCGCCCTCGAAGCCCTGGTTGGCCATCTGCGACCACTGTGACCCCATCACGCTGATTTGTTTCTCGATGGTCGGCAGGTCGTCCACGTCCGGCGACAGCTCGAGCATCTGGTAGTAGTTTGGTTTCTCTGGCACGGGCGTCTCACTTTTTGTGTCGGAACAGACCCCAGAACCCGCCGGCCCCGACGGGAGGTTCGGCGGTACCGCCCTGCGTGCGGGTGAGGATCTGGGCGATGCCGGTGAAGGCACCGACAAGTCCGCTCTGGTTGGTCATTAGAGCGCCCTCCTCGCTGGAGGCAATCTGGCTGAGGAACGCCTGGTCCGCGCCTCCAAAGCCGATCGCGATGGTTTGAATGCCGGCTTTGTGGCAAGCCTGGGCGTTGGTGACGGCGACTCCCTGGCGATCCCACACGCCGTCAGCCAGAGTGATGACGAAACGCGGCCCTTCCACACGGCGCATCAGGCGCAGCATGTCGGCGAAGGGTTCGGCCGCGTTGCCGCCGGAAGCCCGCAGTCCGTCAATGGCCCGGCCGATGTCTCTGGCGTTCTGGCTGGCTCGGAGCTGGACGTCCACCCGGTCAGACAGGGCAACGACGCCGAAGGACGTGTGACTGAGGTCGAGTTGCCCTAGGAAACTATGAGCAGCTTTTTTGGCCTCGGCCAGCGGTGTACCGGACATCGAGCCAGATACGTCGATCACCAGGTAGACAGTGACGTGTGGGACCACGGTTCGCGGCGGGGGTTGCAGGAAGCGAACTGGCACGTCGGCCGGCAGCGCTTCGATGCGCAGCGCCAGAGGCTTCGTCTGCCCCTGTAGCCGGCCGGTCACCTGCATCGTGCCGCTCTCGTCATAGGAGTATTCCACCTCGATGGTCAGCGCCTGGTTACCGGATTCCGGTAGCCCGTGAAGGACGTAACGGCCGAGGTAGGAGACGTCGCCGGGTGTCTCGACCTCACCCTGGGTCATGAAGATCTCCAGGTAATCCTCCCCGGCCTTGCCGGTGCGGTGCTGGAAAGGGCGCGTCTCGCGGCAGGGAATGGGGCGATCCTTCGGCAGGATAATGCTGTTCACATAGGCAGTGTTCTCGGCGTTGACCGCGATCATACCCAGGCTGTGCGTGGTCACATCGATGGTGCGGCGTCTGCCGATCATCAGACCAGGCTCCGGGTCGGCCGTCGCTGGTCCCAGCAGACGCTGCTTGCTCGTGCGTCGGAGCGTCTGGCCCTGCGCGCACAAGGCGGCACCCAATGCGACCGCCTCGTCGGGGTGGATGCCGCGCAGCGGCGGTTTGC
>JBBSDR010000229.1:0-7930 GCA_038240465.1 Gemmatales bacterium | reverse complement strand
CTCGCCAGAGGCTCGCGGCTCAACGGATTGCAGATTGTCGGGAACAGGAGGCAGCACCATGTTCTGGCACACGCTCGTGCTCTCCGGACTACTTTTAGTGGGATTCAATCTCCTGGCCTGGCGGAGCAAGCGACTCTTTCCCTCCGTTGTCCTCTCGGGGATTGCGGGCCTTATCGGCATCTTCAGCAACTTCAGTTCACTTCCCCTGGCCTTGCATGGGTTCAGTCTCGGGCTGCTGGCCGGAATCTTGATGTCCGTTCCGCGCCCGCGGATTGTCCTGTCGTCCTGTCTGACGACTGTTGCAGTCTATGGCATCTTCAGCTATTTCACCGTCCAGGAGGTCAAGCAAAGTTGGACCAAGGCACGCGAGGACAATCCTCTTGAATCCCTTGAGGCTCGACTGGCGTATGAGAAACTTCCCGGACGCAAACCTTCGCCGCTCCTCGACGGGAAAGAACAGCGACACCAGGCAACCCTGACCCGTCTGTCTGAAATCGAAGGAGGGTGGGAGACCTGGCAGGCAATTCTACGCACCAACTCCCTGGAGATGGCTCACGCCAGCGTTGTGCGGCAGTTCGTCGAGAGTCCTGGATTCGGCGCGGGACGCCAGATCAGGCGTCCGAGTCCGTACGGCGTGCGGATCTCCTTCGGAGGGGGGTTCGCTGACGACCCGTCGCCTGTGACAGTTTTTGCTATTACCTTGGACGCCACGGACGCCAAGGACGATTATCCCACTCCGCCCGGCGTGACCGCACCCCTCGTAGCCAGCGGCACCGGCAGCCTCTGGCAAATGCACCGCGACGGCGTCGTCGAGTTTCTCAACTCGGAAGGGTACGGTTACGCCCGCGACCGCGACCATGTGGCCGGCTTCATTCCGCATCAGTTTCGGAAACTCCCCCGTTCCTGGGGGATGGATCGCACCACCGCGCTGTGGAAGTTCGAGCGACTGGAACTGGTGAGTCTGCTGAAGCACGACAAGCCAGGCGTCTACGTCTCGGAGACGCTGCCGCGAATGGACCGGGTCGGCCAGTTGACCGTCCGCCCGCTCAACGCTTTTGAGTCATCGTCGCTGCCGCTCTTGCAAAACGGCGAAGACCTGACGAAGGAACTCAAGGGAAGCGAACTGCAAGTCCTCGGCTCAATCCGGGCGGGTCAGGTGTGTCTGAAGTGCCACGACGTCCAGCGCGGCGACCTCCTCGGCGCTTTCACCTACAAACTGCGGCGCGCGCCTGCCACTCCCTGATTTCTGCCCGCTCGCCTGCCAATCCCGGAGACGAGGTGAGTATCTCTTCAACATGTGCAGTCTCAGTTGACAGTGGCATTCTCGACCTTTCTGGGATAGGTGAAGCCCAGCAAGTGGATTCCCGGCTAACTCAGCGAAGAAGAAAAAGATGAACATCAGCGGGTGATAGCGCAATTCGGCAGGGCCTCCTTCAGTCTCTTCACTCCCCCGTCTGTCACCTCAGTGCGGGAGAGGTTCAGTTGCTCCAGGGTTTTGAGCTCCGCGAGGTCCTTCAATCCCGCGTCCGTCACCTTGGTGCCGGAGAGCTCCAGCCACCTGAGATTGTTCAGTTGCTTGAGGTCCTTCAATCCGGCGTCTGTCACCTTGGTGTCAGCGAGGTGAAGCCCCTGGAGGTTTGTGAGGTCTCCGATATCCTTCAGTCCGCTATCCGTGATCCTGGTGCCGGAGAGCTTCACCGCCTCCAGACTCGCGAGCGGCTTGAGGTCCTTCATTCCGTCATCCGTTACCTTGGTATCGCACAGATTCAATCGCAGTAGACCTTTCAGATCCTTGAGGTATTTCAGGCCCACGTCCGTCATTTCGTTGCCGGAGAGTTCAAGCGTATGCAGGGATTTCAGATCTTTCAGTTCCTTCACTCCCACGTCCGTGACCAGGGGGCTAGTGAGTCCCAGATACTGCAAGCCCTTGATGCCCTTGATCTCCTTGAGCCCCGCATCCGTCACCCGGGCGCGAGAAAGGGACAACATCCATAGATTCTTGAATTTCTTGAGTTCCTTCAGCCCCGCGTCTGTCACCGCAGGGCCTTCGACATGCAGTCTCTTCAGTTCCTTGAATCCGGCCAGTTGTTTCAGGTCGGCGTCCGTCACTTTCGAGTCAGGAAGCATTACGGCAACGACCGGCCTGTCTTTCGCTTTCTCGTCGCGGATCAGTTGGCCGCCGAGTTTCTCGACGGTCTGGATCGCTCTCTCCTCGGTCTCGTTCTCATCTTCGGTCCGCCCGCAACCGCTGGACACGGTCAAGCTCAGCAGCAGCGCCGCACTCCGTACGCTTACCTGACGTAACTTCATGATCGCGCTCCGTTGAAACAATAACTACTTTGGAGGCCAGTCGAAGAGAACGAACGAGTTTTCCCGCCGAGACCCATTTACGAGCCACATTCAAAGGTCAGTCTATGCCTTCGATCATCACCAATCATTATCGAATGCCCCGACGCCCTTGCTGTCCTCGATCGTTGCCATTGACTTGATCACCTCCGTGTCCATCCCGGATCGAAGAGTGCGAAACGATCCATCGGCGAACGTCGCCTGCGTCCTTCCGGGGTGAAGTCCGCCAAACTGGCCATTCGCGCCGATGTAAGGTGTGCCGTCCTCCTCCAGCCCGCGCACCGTCGGCCAGCCGCCGGCCGTCCAGGCGCCGCTTGCGTGTGTCGTTTCAATGGCTGCCAGCAATGTGCTGGTGTGCTTCTCAATGTCGGACAGGCGGACCTTACGCTCGTAGCCGAAGAGGCCGGCACGAGGATGCCCCGGCGGCAGCGTGATGGCGTCTGCCCCAAGGCCAGCGATGCCGACATAGTGCGTCGGGTCAAGCGTGCTCTCGGGAGGCACGTCGGGAAAGGCCGGACAGTGCAGATTGCGAGGTGCGGTCAGGGCGAGGTAACGATTCTCCTCGGCATCCCAGCCTTTTGTCCGGTCCATGCGAACGTAGAGATTCGTGGCCATGCTCCAGTACTGAACGGTGAAAACCCAACTCAGGCGACTCTCGCGCGGCAGTGCGGGCTGATCTGCCACCGCCCGAGGGTAAAGGCCACCATTGTCATCTTTCTGCTTGTTCAGGTTCAGGCCTGTCCCCCGCATGTTGTTTTGACACGTTGCCCGATCGGCTGCTTCGCGGACCTTGAAGACCGCGGCAGCCAGAAAGCCTCCTGCCACGGCCAGCATCATGCCCACGACGAGAAGTTGCCGGACGTTTCGCATCGGACCTCCCACGACCAGGCTACCGGCGGATGCGCCTCAAAGCCTCGGTCGCATTGCCGCTCACTTCGGGATCCGGGTCGCTCAGCAGTTTCTCGAGGACCGGCACGATGGCTCGCGCATTCCTCGAAGGCCAGGGGTTATCATCCTTCCAGTCATTCGCATACTTCAAGGCGAGGGCAGCGCCCGCTCGCATTCGTGGGTCCGCGTCTGTCAGCGCCTTTTCAAGCGCCGGCCAGGCGCCCGGGCCGATGTGGCTGAGCGACCAGGACGCCTCCCGCCGCACTCCTGCGTGAGCGTCCTTCAAAGCAGGGATGAGCGCCCAGGCCCGTCTGTCTTCCTGCGAACCGGCGCCGCCCAGCCGTCCGATGGCCAGAATGCGCACGTCCGGATTCGCGTCCTCGATTGCGCCAATCAACAGTTCGATGGGGCCACCCTTGGGCAGTTTCCGGATGGTCGCTGTCCTGACGGCAGGATCCTCATCCTTGAACGTTGCCGCCGGCCGAGACTGTTGAACCCAGCGGAACGTCACAAGAACGATAACGACCACTCCGGCCGCAATTGACCAGATAAGCCATCGATTCTTCACGCCAATCTCGTTCACAGGTTGTTACTTGGAAAGTCCCTGGAGTCGATTGTATCGGTAAACTCATGCGAACGGAAGGCGCGCGGACAGCCGACCCTGGCAAGGCGTGCACGCGCGTGGCGTACCCGGATTGGCACGCGTACAAGTGTCTTCAAGAGTGTCAGTTAGGGATGGCGCTGGGTACGCCACCTAACTTGGCGTACCCTGCGCCGGTTTGCCCGCTCTCGCCACCCCTTTGCCGGACTTCACTGCCCACTTTCGTTGCAATCGCGGCTCACTGTGCAAGCATCCATGTGAATATCTCGCGGAGATCGTTCCGGCAATGATTGCGCAACCCTTGCTGTAAATGAATCTTACGTCGATGCAATTTCGCGCCTCCTGTCCGGCATCTGAATTGCTCTCGCACTCACATCAGCCCAGGCCGACCATCTTTTCCTCTCCCGGATGGCTTCGCCGAAGTGCGCCGTGAACTGGAGGCTTCGCCTCTGGCCCGTACGTTTCGCGCGCCGAGACCACTCGGCAAGGAGACATCTTTGACGGAGTTGGGCGAGACCATCTGTCCCTACTGCGGCGTCGGCTGCCGGCTGAAGCTCGAAAGCTCGGGCGGGCAGGTGACGAAAGTGCGCGGCGTCGAGGGAGCGGCGGCCAACCTCGGCCGGCTCTGCGCCAAGGGGGCACAACTCGGCCCGACCATCGATACGTCCGATCGCCTCAAACGGCCGCAACTTCGCCTCGGGCGACAGGACACGTTTCGCTCCGTCGATTGGGATACCGCCCTGTCCTACACCGCCGAGATTTTCACTAACATCCTGCACACGCACGGCCCCGACGCCATCGCCTTCTATGGCTCCGGACAACTCGACACCGAAACCGTCTACCTGATCGGCAAACTCTTCAAGGGTTATCTCGGCTGCAACAACACCGACTCCAATAGCCGGCTGTGCATGGCTGCCGCCGTCGCGGGCTATCGCACCAGCCTCGGCAGCGATGGGCCGCCGACCTGCTACGACGACATCGACGAGGCCGACGTGCTGCTCATCATGGGCAGCAACATGGCCGAGGCGCATCCCGTCACGTTCGATCGCGTTCGCGCCAGCAAGAAGCTCCGGCCGCATCAGCAGATCGTCGTCATCGATCCGCGCCGCACTGCCACCGCGGAGGCCGCCGATCTGTATCTGCCCGTCGCGCCCGGCGGCGACATCGCCCTGCTGAACGCCCTGGGCCGCATCTTGCTGCTGATGGATGCCGTCGATACGGGTTTCGTTGCGGACCATACACGCGGCTTCGAGGAGTATCGCCAGTTCCTCCTGGCGCAAGACCTGGCGGAATTGTGCCAGGTTGCCGGCGTCGGCGAGGAGGACCTCTATCGTCTGGCAAGGCTGATTGGCGGCGCGAAGGGGTTTCTGAGCTTCTACTGCATGGGGCTGAATCAATCGACCGTCGGCATGTGGAAGAACAACGCCCTCATCAACCTGCACCTGCTGACAGGCCAGATCGGCAAGGCCGGCGCGGGGCCGTTTTCGCTGACGGGACAGCCTAATGCGATGGGCGGACGCGAGGGCGGACTGCTGGCGCATCAACTGCCCGGTTATCGCACCGTCGAGGATGCGGCCCATCGCGAACAGGCCGAACGCTACTGGAACAGGCCGGCCGGCTCGATCAATCCGAAGCCGGGATTGACCGCTGTCGAGATGTTTCGCGATTTGGAGAAGGGCAAGCTCAAGGCCATCTGGATCGCGGCAACCAACCCGGCCGTCAGCCTGCCCGATCTGCATCAGGTGAAGCGCGGGTTCGCGCGCGCCCAGCTTGTCGTCGTCGCCGACGCCTACCATCCGACGGAAACGTCGCGCCTGGCCGACGTCATCCTGCCCGCTGCCCAGTGGGGCGAGAAGGAATGGACCAGCACCAACAGCGAACGCATGGTCAGCTACAGCCCCAAGCTGTTCGAGCCGCCCGGCGAGGCGCTGCCCGACTGGGACATCCTCGCTCGCTTTGGCCGGACACTCGGCTTTGGCGGCTTCGACTTCTCCTCGGCGGGGCAGGTCTGGGACGAGTTTGCCGCGATGACAGCGGGACGGCCCTGCGCCATGGCCGGCATGACGAGTGAACGGCTGCGGCGCGAGACCAACCTGCAATGGCCCTGCCCGGCGCTCGATCATCCCGGCAGCAAGCGGCGCTATCTCGATCGCAAGTTCCCCACTCCCGATGGCCGGGCGATCTTCCTGACGCGCGATCATCGAGAGCCGCGCGAGATTCCCGACCATGAGTTCCCGTTCGTGCTGACGACCGGCCGGCTCTACGCCCACTGGCACACTCTGACCCGGACGGCGAAGTCCGAGAAACTGGTCCGCAGCGAGCCGGGGCCGTTCGTCGAAGTACACCCTGACGATGCGACCAAGCTCGACCTGGAAGAAGGCGAACTGGCGCAGATCTCGAGCCGGCGCGGCACGGTGCAGTTGCCAGTGCGCCTCAACCGGGGCATGCGCGCTGGCATGGTGTTCGTCCCGTTTCACTGGGGCGACCTGTACGGCGAGGGCAACGCGGCCAACTATCTGACAATCAGCGCCATCGGTCGAGTCGCCAAGCAACCCGAGTTGAAGTTCTGCGCCGTGAGTTTGGAGAAGATCCCCGCGCCGTTTAGCCGCGAGCCTCCGGCGAGCGCGGGGGAAGACGCGGACGTCGAAGTGATCGTCACCAACGAACAACCAGCAACGGACGAATCATGCATCTGCGAAGTTTCCTGAAGGCTGGACACACACCCTCGCTGTTCTGTGCCTTCCTCTATTTCGACATCAGCTTCATGGTCTGGGTGCTGCTCGGCGCCCTGGCCAACTCGATCTGTCCGGATGAGCGTTTCCAGCTCAATGCCGCCCAGCGCGGCCTGATGCTGAGCATTCCGCTGCTGGGCGGTTCGCTGTTGCGTCTGGTCCTGGGAGTTATGACCGACCGCATCGGCGCTCGCAAGACAGGACTGATCGGCCTGGTGCTGACGCTGGCTCCGCTGCTGCTCGGCTGGCTCTGGGCGGACAGTTTCCCAAAACTCCTCATCGTCGGCATGATGCTTGGCGTGGCGGGGGCGAGCTTCGCGGCCGCGCTGCCTCTGGCGAGCCGGTGGTATCCACCGCAATACCAGGGCATGGCGATGGGCATCGCCGGCGCCGGCAACAGCGGCACGGCCATCGCGACACTGTTCGCGCCGATCATCGCCGAGGCGATCGGCTGGCAGGCTGTCTTCGGCCTGGCCCTGGTTCCGATCGTGCTGACTCTCGTGGTCTTCGCCGTCTTCGCCAAGGACAGCCCGAATCAGCCCGCGCCGAAGCCCTTGACCGCCTATGGAGCGATTTTCCAGCACGCCGACACCTGGTGGTTCTGCATCCTCTACTCGGTCACCTTCGGCGGCTTCGTCGGTTTCGCGATGTTCCTCAACAGCTTCTTCCACATGCAGTACGGTGTGGCCAAGGTCCACGCCGGCTACTTCGCGACGGCCTGCGTCATCGCCGGTTCGCTGCTGCGTCCTGTCGGCGGCTACCTCGCCGACCGCTTCGGCGGCGTCCGCATGCTGCTGATGCTCTACACCGGCGTTGGCGCCGCCATGCTGGTCCTCGCCGGTCTGACGGCGCTGGGCGAATCGACGCTGCTCCTCTACTCGGCCGCGTTCGTGTTGTTCCTCGGCATGGGCATGCTCGGCATGGGCAATGGCTCCGTGTTCCAGTTGGTGCCGCAGCGGTTTCCGAAGGAGATCGGCGTCATGACTGGCATCGTCGGCGCCGCGGGCGGCATCGGTGGTTTCTTCCTGCCGAACCTGCTCCTGGGATTGCATCAGATGACCGGGACATTCATGGGTGGGTTCGCCATCTTCGGTACTGTCGCGTTTGGATGCGTGGGAGTGCTGCTGTACGTCAGTCACGTCTGGGAAGGCACATTTGTTGGACAGGGAGGCATCGCGGCGCCGGCCGCGGCCGAACCGGCGTTTGCCCCCGCCCCGGCGAGCGCTTCGAGTCCTGTCCCGGTGGAAGCGAGCGCCTGATCTTGCCGCCCCTCCTCGTTCCCCCCCGCTGCGGGGGGCCGGGGGGGGGGGGCCCCCAGCGGGGTAGCATAAATAGACAAGGCTAACCGATAGAACATGATGGG
>JBBSDR010000228.1:0-7931 GCA_038240465.1 Gemmatales bacterium | reverse complement strand
GGATCGGGGTTTGACCCCTTTTCGTTGCGGCCTCTTCGCCGCTCGCTACCACTCTACCTCGTTAGGCGTCAAGAGTCTGTGGTGGCATCAAGTGCCTACCCCGCGTAGGCTTACGGCCGCAACTTGTCAGTGTCGATCTGCGCTTTGGCGTGCGCGACCGCGTCGTCTTTGCTGGAGAACAGCCGCGTCGGCGGTAGCCCCGTTTGTCCTGTGAACTGCTCAATGACGTGATAACCGAAGGCACCCGTAAAGACGCAGCACTGAAACCGGTCGCCTGTCTTGTAGACGGCGATGCGGAGTCCCTTGTACTCTTCGTTGTGGACTTCCATCGAAGCAACTCCTATCGGGCCTTCAACGTCTAACTTGTGATCAGGCGTAACTTGTTGTCCGATTACCACAACCTTCTCGGCTCTGTATGTCTCCCCCGACAGCTTGGGGAGGAACTTCACAAAAACTTCGACGGCTTGGGTGTTGGGTGGCACTCCCACTTTCTTGGAGAAGTGGGCGCAACTCTGCGCGTCGATGGCGTACTTCACATCGCTCTTGTCCCGCTCGATGTTGGCTGGGAAATCCTCCCACCTGTCTGTCCCAGCGGGCGGCCCCACTTTGTACTGAAGATGCACCAGATCAATCCGCGCCTCCCCCTTGTTTTCAATGCTGCACTCTACGACGACTTGTCTGTTTTGTGCGCCGGGTTGTAGATCGAGCGGTATCACGTTGACCTCGACCGACAGCCGCTGAAACGTTCTCTGGAAGAACACGCGCCACGCGAAGTACATTCCACCAGCCAAGACACCGATGACGGTCGCCACATTCTTAGCCATCCCAGTGGCGTCATGGTACTCAGTCATCTGCGTCTTCCTCCGCGGCCGAACAAGAGCGTTCTATGCGTTGTGTCCGCTAGGAGTGACCGTGTCGGCGCCCGATGATCGTGAAGGCGGACACAACGCATAGAACGCTGTTGGACTGAACCGCTCACCGGGATTCTGAAACGCCGGCACGCTATGGACACGCTATCCCACCTCGGCTTTATCTCCCTCCTTTCTATCCCGTTCGCTCCGTCTCTGCAAGCAGGATTTCGCCTGACACGCACACATCGCTGTGCGCCACGACAACACTGCCAACCCTTGCGGCCTCGGCAATCTCCCTGCCGCCGCCCTCGGCGCGCACCGCGAAACACGGCGATCCATGCCGGCTTCTTTCGACTGCCTCGGGTTGCTCCCGCCTGCGCTACGACGTGTCTGAACCCGACGGCGACGGCATTCCCTCCCCCACGCTCGCCCCCTCCGGCAATACCGTCGCTACTACCTCCCACTGCTCCGCTCCGCAATGCGGACAGCATCGCACCGGACGGCTCCCCTCCGCTGCCGCCAGACACTTCACCACCGGCAGCAATATTCCCAGCAGCACCAGCAGCAGCCGGCACAACGCCAACCGCTCCGTCCGCTTCCGGTTCGACAGCAACCCGGCATGACGAATCTTCACGAACCCAGGCGGCAGCACGTGCTGCACCCAGCGCCGCAGGAACTCCTCGGCCGTCAACGCCACCACCTTCCGACGGCCACCCGCCGCGTAATCCTTCGCCGTGAAACGCACCGATCCACTCTCACAAGATCGAGAAAGGGGTCAAACCCCGAAGCGTCCTCACGAGCCTTGCTTTTCCCCTCATGCACGCGGCTCGAGCAACAGCCGGAAATCGGGCAGCAAGCGTGTCTCATAGACATCGCCAGCCGCGACGCGGATCACGTTCTGCCAGCGCCGCCCGCGCCTCCGATAAACGAACATCACCGGACGATCGGGATCGTTCCGGCCGTCGATGATCCAGTACTCACGGATCGACGGCACCTGCAAATACAACTCCACGTTGCGGACCAGGTCCTTGTCGGGATCGTCGTCGTACAGCACCTCGACTACGAGCACGGGACGAATGTCCTGCCAGCGCCGTTCCCGCACGGGGAGGTGGTGGGGCCAGCAAAGGCTTGATTTGCCCCTTGATTTGCCGCATCGGTCTTGTCGGCAGGCGACGGGGACAGAGGACGATTCAACAGCTCGCGGCCGCGCCATGAACTCGGCCGGGCAGAGCGGACCGACTTTTCTCATGCCAAATACCGCGACATAACCGCAATCGGCAAGTTCACCTCGGCTGGACGCTCGCATCCCTTGGGGATCGCGAGTTAGTACCCTATTTAGTACCCTATTTATGAGTTAGTACCCTATTTACGACTTGTCACTCTGTTTCCGCCATTTGGCCGAGCGTCCCTTGCCCAGGCACTCGATTTTGCCGCCGCGCTGCATTTGTTGCAGAACCCGGCGAACCATGTCGCGGCTGACGCCGGGACAGATGCGCTCGACATCGGCAAGGCCAAACTCGCCCACCAAGCCGGTGATCGCTGCTTCAATCAGGGCGGTTTTAGCGCCGCGTGGGCTTTTCACCTGCCCGGCCCGTTCCTCGAAGTAAACGTAGGCGCGGCGGACAATGGCCAGGAAGTAGTTCAGCCAGGGCAACAGGTCATGCTTGCCCTCGTGCCAGCCGGCAGAACTGCTTTGAAGCACCGCGTAGTAGTCTTCCTTCGATTCCTCGATCAGGCGTTCCAGACTGATGTAGCGCCCCACCTCGATACCGTGGTGGTATAACGCCAGGACTGTCAAAAGGCGCGAAACCCGGCCGTTGCCGTCCCGAAAAGGGTGGATGCAGAGGTAGTCAAGCACCAGGCAAGCCACCGCGACCAGCGCCGGCACATGCTGCTGGTCCAGAGCATGACGATACAGCAGGCAGAGTTCGTCCACGGCCTTCGGAACTTTCTTGACCGCAAGGGTGCGGAAACGAACGCAGGGCGCCTCGCCGGTGCGGAATTCAATGATGTCGTTCTCGACCGCCTTCCACTGCCCGGCGTCCCCGGCGCCTTCCTGGATCGTCCGATGGAGGTCGCGCAGCGTGTCCGGGGTTACTTGCATTGCGCCGGCTTCCGTGTGGATGCGCTGCAAGGCGTTGCGGTAACCCTGGATTTCTTCCTCGGAACGGTCGCGCGGCCGGGTGTTGCCAAGCACCAGGGGCCGCAAGCGCTCCGGTTCCACCGTCACGCCCTCAATGCGGTTGGACGATTCCACGCTTTCCACCAGCGCCATATCCCGCAGGGCTTTGAGCATTTGTGGCGACTGCCTGGTGTACAGCTCTTGCCGTCCCTTCGACTCGGCGATGTCGCTCATGAGCCAGGCCGTACTCATCGGCAGTTTGAAGTCCGGCAGGACGCTGCGAAACGTCATCATGTCCCACCTCCCGGTCCCTTTTGCGCACCGCGACCGATGCCGCTCCATGCCGGGGGGTGTGGGAGCAGTGAAATGAAACGATTCCAACTCCACGTTACGCGATGCACGTTGCGCGTCCCAGCAGCAATTCCTCCACGCCTCAAGATTCCTCTTTCTTCCACGTTAAGTCCTCAAGCCCCTGACAACCGCGTCGGTTGCACGCGTCAGCCAGGGGGCCTGCCGGCTACACTCATTTGATCTTGACGCTGAATGGTGGCAGCAACCACACCGGCTCCGCCCTCAGCCGCAGCATTGCCTCGACCGAGCCGAGCCGTTCGCGCACTTCCGCCGGGATCGGCAGCCGGGCCATTTCGATGTTGGGCGCTCGCGCGCCGCCGAACGTCTCCATCAGAGAGTCGAGGAACGAGTTGCCCTTCGGCAGCACCAGCAATTCCGGCTCCGTCTCCTTCGGCATCTTCCCCCGCGCCCAGGCGTCGGCAATGGCGTCGTCCAGGGTGCCAAGAGCGTCGATCAGACCGTTCGCTTTCGCCTGCCGTCCGGTCCAGATGTGGCCGCCCGCGAGCTTCTCCAACTCGGAGCGCGTCATCTTGTTGCCCGCGCGCTTGCGGCCCTGCACCGCCTTGTCGAGGAACTGATCGTAAACGTCGCTCATCATCGACCGGAATGCCTCGCGCTCGCTCGGCGTCCAGACCCGATCGCTCGACAGAATGTCGCTGTGCTGGCCGCGACGGATCACTTCCGTCTTGACGCCGAGCATGTCGTACAGCCCGCCATAGGTCAACTTGCCGCCGATGACGCCGATCGATCCGGTCAGCGTCCCCGGCTCGGCGTAGATCTTCTGGCAACCCATGCTGATGTAGTAGCCGCCCGACGCCGCCACGTCGCCCATGCTGGCGATGACCGGCTTCTTGCACTTGCGCAGCTCGTTCCACATCAGGTCGCTGGCCAGGGCCGAGCCGCCGGGGCTATCGACGCGCAGGACAATCGCCTTGACCGTGACGTCTTCCTCCGCCTGACGAATCGCTTCGATGATGGTCGTCGAGCCGACGCTGGCGCCCTGGAGCGGATTGGAGCCGCCCTTGCCGCTGTTGATGACGCCCACCGCGTAGATGACTGCGACTTTCGGCTTCTTCGAGGACTTCGGCTTCGAGGACGACATCAGTTTGAGCAGGGCCAGCGGATTCGAGAAATCCAGTTCCTCCGACTTCGCCTTGCCGTAGTCCTTGATGACCTTGACGACGGCGACGCCAAGTTGCTTCTTGACCAGTTCTTCAATGTCATCCGGATAAGCGAGGCCATCGACAAGTCCCACCTTGACAGCGGTCTTGGCGGTGAACGGCCCGGAGTCGATGAGCTTTTCGACCTCCTCGGCTTTCCATTTCTGCTGTTTGCGGCCGGCGATAATACGGCCAACGATATCGTGTTCAAAGTAATCGTTGATGATGCTTTCGAGTTGCTGTCGATTCTCGGGGCTGAGCTTGTTGCGCGTGTACGGCTCAGCCGCTCCCTTGAACGCACCCATTTGCAGCATGTCGGCCTTGACGCCGATCTTCTCGAACAGGTCCTTGTAGAAGGTGGCCTCGGCACGAATGCCCGTCAGCATGATCCAGCCAGCCTCCGGCACGACGATATGATCGCAGGCCAGGGCGACGAGATAGTCCTTGCTCTCACCCGCTTCGAGGCAGGCGATGGTTTTCTTGCCGCTGGCGCGAAAGTCCTTGATGGCGGTCGTCAGTTCATCGAGCTTGCCCCAACCGATATGGAGACCATCGAGGTGCAGGTAGAGCGCCTTGATGCTGGAGTCCTTCTTCGCCTTGCGGATACGCGCGAGCTTGGCGGCGAAGTTCTCGGCGGCGTTGCCGAAGATCGGCTCCTCGGCGGACGGGGACTCGTCGAGCGCGCCGGACAGTTTGATGTGAGCGACGGTCGCCAACGGCTTCGGCGGATCGGCGGGTTTGGGGTCGTCCGCGCGAGCCGGCAGCACGAGGACGAGGGCCAATAGCGCGGACAGAGCAAATCGACGCATCAACATGGATCATTCCTCTCGGGAAGACAGGCTGATTGAATCTTGATGGGCCTCAGTATAGCAGCTTGGGGCGAGTGTGCTATCCTCGCTCAGGATCGTCGCTCACGGGCAGGTGGTCCACCGTTCGCTCGCCGGCGGACTCAGCAGCCGCCAATTGTGTGAACCCATAAGGACAGTGCCGGCAGCCGCTCCGGCAGCAGTAACCGCGCCGCCGCAGAAACTCCGCGGTGAAGACGTACAGACCGTTCTCGACGTAGTAGTCGATGCCCTCGCGCAGCGGCTCATTCATTGCAGACCCATCAGCGAACTGAACCAGGCGAATCCCGGCGGACGATAAGGCGTGTGGAAAAAGCCTCGCACCGTGTCGCCCTTCGAGCAGACAATGCCGGCTTCAGCTTCCGCACCACGGACATGGAAAGTCAGCGTCACATCGTCGCTCAGGGCGTAGTTCGGATCGTAAAGGCGCAGGACGACGCGGCCGCTGTCCGGCTGCCAGTCGTAGCCGTAAGCGAGGACCTGATGATTGTCGCCGAGGCGCAGCGGATTGCGCGAGCGATAGCGGTTGAAGCCCAGCGGCGCCAGTCGTCCGCGATCGAGTTCACTGCGGACGCGCGGCCAGCCCTCGAGGAGCGTCTTCTGGAGGATGCGCTCGTTCGACATTCTCATCCAGGCATAGTAGCGAATCGGCCCGCCCGGCAGGTGAAAGCTGTCCCACAAGCGACGGACGAGATAGTTGAACAGCGGCGATCCGGGAGCGGGTGGAGTGTCTGGCTTGGGGATGGGGCGCTGTTGATCGAAGTAGTCGCGGGCGGCGAAGGCCATGCCGCCACAGAGACCTTGCGAGGCATCGCCGAACGGGAGAGTCAGGCCCGGCAGTCGCAACGTGACAACGGGGCCACAGGGGAAGTCGTTACTGAAGCGGAAGCCGTGCCGGCTCGGTAGAAAGTCGCCGATGCGGACAGTCGCTTGCAATCTCTCTGGCATGGCTCACCACGGAGGACACGGTTCATGTGCATCGAAAAGCCAAATTGCACTATTCTGATAGCTGAACGGCTCATGAGTTTTCTTCTATGGGTCGCGGTGTTGTCGCGTTAGGATAACACCATCAGTACATCCTCACCATCCTGACCGTTTCTCTGGTTTCAAAACGAGATGTGATTGATGACCGCTCACCGTTTTCGTTGTCTGGTTGTCTCCCTCGCACTCCTGGCTGCTGGGAGAGCCTCCGCCAATGAGCGCGACAGCTTCGAGGTCCAGTTCCGAGAGTTTGCGGTCCGGCATTGCGTTGCCTGCCACGGTCCCGAGGTCCAGAAACGCCGGCTGCGGCTGGACAGGGTGCCGGCAAGCTTCGACGACAAGGATGTGGCCGCAACGTGGATGCACGTCCACGACCGGCTGTCGCGCGGCGACATGCCTCCCAATAGCCAGCCGCGTCCGCCGGAGAAAGATGCGCGTGCAGTGGTCGCGGGGCTGCAACGGCAATTGCATGAGGCATCGCTTGCCATGCAGCGGCGCGAGGGACGAGTCGCCCTGCGCAGGCTGAACCGAACGGAATACGAAAACACCCTCCGTGACTTGCTGGGCAGCCCGGTGGAGGTACACGACCTGCTCCCCGACGACAACGTCGCTGCCGGGTTTGACAATGTGAGCGCGGTCCTGGATGTTTCGCCGGCGCACCTGCTGCGCTATCAGGAGGCGGCGGAAAAGGCGCTTCGGGCTGTCATTCCGAATCGGCCCCGAGCGGAGTTCAAGGAACGGCGCACGGGACGGCAGATCACCGAGAAGATGTCCACCTTTGCGGATTTGCTGGGAAAATCGGTGCGGCTGGATGGCGACACCCTCGTCATGCATGTTCGGCCCTGGGGACATGTTCCCTGTGCCAGCGCGCCCGTGCCGGTGGCGGGCCGATATCGCGTGCGCGCCAGCGTTCAGGCCGTAGGGACATCCAAGCCAATTCCCGTGCTGTGCGTCTGTCGCGACCAGTACGGCCGAGAGGACAACGACGTCCGCGCCGTCCGCGATGCCCCGGCGGACAAGCCGCTCGTCATCGAGGGCGAGTTCGATCTGAAGCCGCGTGAGGTGATTGTCTTCGCCGGCTGGTCGCTGCCTGGCGTGCGCGAGTTCGCGCCCCTTGCCAAAGACAAACCAGGCCTGGCCGTGCAGTGGGTGGAGGTCGAAGGCCCGCTCGACCCCTGGCCCCCCGCTGGCTATCAGCGCCTCTTTGGCAGCGTCCCTCTCAAGCCTCAATCGGTTGCCAGGGCGGAAGCCGCGGGCCAGCCCGTTCCGCCGCAACCCGCCACACGGCCCGATAACTGGTGGATCTACGATCCGCTCGTCATTGCCTCCGCGAAGCCGCGCGAGGACGCCGAACGCCTGATGCGTTCCTTCCTGCCCAAGGCCTTTCGCCGGCCTGTCGGGGAAGACCTGCAACGCTACTTCGTGAAGCTCGTCCATACGGGACTCGACAAAGGACTCTCATTCCCCGAGGCAATGCTCGTCGGCTACAAGGCCGCGCTCTGCTCGCCTCATTTCCTGTTCCTTGTCGAACCGGTCGATGAAAAACACCCTGAGCGGCGCACGGCCCTGGACGATCACTCCATCGCTTCGCGACTGTCGTATTTTCTGTGGTCGTCGCAGC